>PWXP01000520.1 GCA_003561895.1 Planctomycetaceae bacterium
ACGCCATCCGGCCATTGGGCCCGGCCCACCGCGACACAGGCCAGAACACCAACGACAGTTAGCGCTACTGCTTTGTGCATGGTGATACCTCCACAATCACGAGCGTCGGAAACACGCCGCCAACGGACGGCGGGTATTCTTATTCCCCTTTACCACAATCGCCGGAAGCGGTCAAGCCCCTCCCCACAAGGAATATCGCCCACCGGCGCCGCGGACCGATGGCGCGCTGCTCACGGC
Source organism: Planctomycetaceae bacterium (assembly GCA_003561895.1). Lineage (GTDB taxonomy): Bacteria > Planctomycetota > Planctomycetia > Pirellulales > Thermoguttaceae > PWXP01. Next base: position 238 of record PWXP01000520.1, read on the forward strand.
CGACAATCCCACCTTCACGTTCGAGGATGGCACGCTTCTCGTAGCCAACTGGCCATTCGAGGGGAAGGCAAACCCCCGGCCCGGCGAGGCGCGCGTGGACCATTTTGCGCCCATTACCGTTACGGGCCGTTCCGAACCCCCTCGTCGGGTGCGCACAAAGCATTCCCGCGCCCTCCACAGCCGAGCCCCTCCCCCTCCCTCCTCCCCCCTACAAAATCGCCACCTTCACAATCACGATGGTCATGTCATCCCGCTGGGGTGTGCCGCGGCAGAAGTCGAGCAGTTCGCGGCGGAGGGCGTCGATGATGTCGCGGGCGGGCCTGTCGCGCTCGGAGCGGATCAGTTCCAGCGCGCGGGGGTAGCCGAAGCGGACTTTGCCGGGCGACTCGGCCTCGATCACGCCGTCGGTGAAGAAGGTGAGCAACTCGGCCGGCGCGAGGGTCCGCTCGGGGCCGCAGGGCACGACCGTGTCGGCCCGGACGCCCAGCGGCAGCGACGTGCTGTCCAGGATCGATACCTGCCCGTCGGCGTGAAACAGGTAGCCCCGCTGGCCGGCGCTGGCGTACCGCATGGTCCGCCGGTCGGGTTCAATCCGGGTCATGGCGAGGGTGACGAAGTGGAAGTCGCCCGTGTCGGCCGCCAGGACGCGGTTGGTGCGGGTGAGGATCTCGCCGGGGTCGCTTGAGGACTGGGCCAGGGTTCGCAGGCAGGCGCGGGTTTCCGACATCAGCAGGGCCGGGCCCATGCCGTGGCTGCTCACGTCGCCGACGACGAAGGCCCACGAGCCGTCGGCCATGGGGATGTAGTCGAAGTAATCGCCGGCGGTGGCCTTCGCGGGAAACAGTGCGCCGGCGATGTCGAAGCCGGGCAGGGCGGGCGGTTCGGCGGGGTAGAGGCGCTGCTGGATTTCGCCGGCGGCGCGGAACTCCTCCGACGTATCGCGCATGGCCCGCTCCGCCCGGTGGCGACGGCTCCGCTCGATGGCGTACCGGATGGAACGGACCAGGCCGTGGTCGTCGACCTGCCCTTTGACCAGGTAGTCCTGGGCGCCGGCCTGCACCGCCTTCATGGCGGCCGATTCGTCGCTATAGCCCGACAGGATCACAAGGGGCATATCGTCCACCTGTGCGTGCACGGCGAAGAAGGTTTCCAGTCCTTGGCTGTCGGGCAGGGCGAGGTCGAGCAGGATGACGTCGAAGCGGCGGCGGGCGCACAATTCCAGGGCCGCCGAGAGCAGTTCGACGTGGATCAGGTCGTACGGGCCGTCCCACCGGTCCGAAAGGAGGTTGCGCACCACCCAAACATCGTCCGGATCGTCTTCGACCAGCAGGATGCGGACTCCGGTGGATTCCATGTCAGATGTTCTCCGGCGTTTGGGCCAGTTCGAACCAGTATTGGGTCAGAAGCCGGACGGCCTCGACGAGCATCCGGAACGTCACCGGCTTGGTCATATAGGAGTTGACGCCCATTTCGTAGGCATAATTGACGTCGGCCGGGGCGGTCGACGTGGTCAGCACCACCACCGGGATGGACCGCCAGGCCGGATCGGACTTCAACTGCCGCAGCGATTCGCGGCCGTTCTTTCGTGGCATTTGCAGGTCCAGGAGGATCAGGTCCGGGCGGGGCGCCGTGCTGGTGGCGGCGAACCGGCCGCGCCGCTCGAGGTAGTCGAACAACTCCTCGCCGTCGCCGGCGAACCGCAGGTCGTGCGCGGCCCCGATTTCCACCAAAGCATCGCGCACCAACGAACAGTCGTCGGCATCGTCGTCGACCATCAGGATCGTGCGGGTTCGGATATCGTACGGCATCGGTTCAATCGGCCCTTGGGCGGTGCATGACCGGCAGCACCACCTCGAAGACGGTCCCCTTGCCGGGGGTGCTGCTGACGTGAATGGCGCCCCCGTGGCGCTCGGCGATCTTGCGGCAAATGGCAAGTCCCACGCCGGTCCCCTCGTATACGTCGCGGGCATGAAGGCGCTGGAATACGTCGAAAATGCGTTCGCCGTGCTTTCCTTCGAAGCCGATTCCGTTGTCTTCGACGCAAAGGAGGCATTTTTCCTCCGACGCCGCGGCGCCCGACCGGCGCGTTTCGCGGCCGTGCAGGAACCGTCCGTGGACCTTCACAAGCGGGGGCTCTTCGATCCGCCGGAACTTCAGCGCGTTGCCGATCAGGTTCTGAAGGAGCTGCTGCATCTGCAGCGGGTCGGCCAGGATGATTGGCAGCTTTCCCAGTTCCACGCGGCCCTCCACGCTCTCAATTTGGACCTCGAGGTCGGCGACGACTTCGCGGGCAACCGCTGCGAGGTCGACGGGCTCGAACCGCTGGCCGTGAGTGGTCACGCGCGAAAGGGTCAGCAGGCCGTCAATGAGCCGCTGCATGCGGGCAGCCGCATCCTGCATTCGTGCCACGCAGTGCCGGCCGGTTTCATCGAGCAGTTCGCCGCATTTCATTTCGAGCCGGTCGCCGAACGTTCGTATTTTGCGGAGCGGCTCCTGCAAGTCGTGCGAGGCCACGTAGGCGAACTGTTCGAGTTCCCGGTTGGAACGTTCCAGTTCGGCGGCGTACAGCGCGCGCTGCTGCTCGGCCTTCTTGCGGTGGCTGATGTCGCGAACGAAGAAGGTCATCACCGGCGCGCCGCGCTCCTCATTGATGGTCATGGCCATTTCGGCGGGAAAGGTCTCACCGCTCCGGCGCACGGCGGTCACCTCCGTCCGCCGGCCCAGCATGGACCCTTCCCCCACGTCGAGGTACCGCTCGATGCGGTTCTGGTGCCCTTCACTCTTTGAGGGTGGGAAAAGCACCTCGGAGGGACTGGTGCCCAAAACCTCCTGGCGCTGGTAGCCGAAGGTCTGTTCGGCGGCCCGGTTGAACTCGGTGATGACCCCCTCGTGACTGATGGTGATGATCGGGTCCAGGGAGGATTCGAGGATTGCGTTTTTTCGGGCGCGGGCCTCGACAAGTTCCTCCTCGAGCCGCACTTGGTGGGTGTCGTCGCGGTGGACGATCGCCAGCGCCGGCGGTTTACCGCCGGGCGCCCGCTTGACGAGGTACACGGTGGTGTGCACGTCGAGCGTTTGGCCCGATTCGACGTTGCGGAGCCGGCTGCGGCCTTCCCAGGCGCCGCGTTCCCGCACGGCGGGCACGGCCACGTCGCGCAGCTCGCGCCAGGAGGCGTCAGCATAGAAACGGTGCAGGGTGGCGGGGTCCAACGGAGCGTCCTCGGCAAGTCCTACCATCTGCCGCCCGGCCCGATTCAGGTAAAACGGCCGACCTTGCATGCTCGCGAAGCAAATCATCGCGGCGGTCTCCTCGACGAAGGCGGCGAAATCGTCCGGGCTGGGCTGGTCGGCCGGCAATTCGCCGGCCCGCGGGGCGAAGTACGCGCGCCGGAGCCAATCGACGGCCCCGGCAAGCGTTTCCAGGGCCGCCAGCATGGAGCGTTTCTGTTGGACCGAGCGGACCACGGCCAAGCGAACCGCCCATTCGAGCCAATTCAACGCCGTCAGCACTTCCGTTCGCGGTGCTCCGCCGGGCGGCAACTCGGCCCGGAGAGTCCTCGCCCACTGGGCGGCCGGGGCGTCGCTGTTCTGCACGCAACAGGCCTTCAACACCGCGAACATGGCATCGGCCTGTCCCAACTCGGTCCTCGAGAGGGTCGGACAGATGCCCTGCGCGAGCTTCTCGCGCAGCGTTTCACAGATCGGCGCCTGTTGCATCCCGAGCAAGACTAATAAATCGCTCATCGAAAAGCCTCAATCGCGGAGCCTCCACTTGGTCAGTATGACACAATCGCAGCGAAGGTCAACAAGCCGCCACGCGTAACCGTTCGCGGGCTTGGCCGACGGTTACCGGTAGGCTATCCGTCTGCCTCGCGGTGCGAAACGGCAATCTCGTACGTGGTCAGCCGCCACCCGTCGCGATAGCGCACCCCGATCCGCTCGCCGTCTTCGAGGCCCTCGGCCCGCCACAGCAGAACCTGCTCCTGCCCGACCGCTTCACGCGTGACCTCGTCGAGCAGTTCGGTTTCGCGGTCGGCGCCGGCGCGCCGGAAGGCCAAACGCCCCGCCCGGACCGGCCGATACCTGAGCAGCACGCGTTCCGGGTCGAGGGAATCGGGCCGCAACGTGATTTCGGGCGCCAATTCGGCATAGCCGAGCACGTGGTGCACGTATTGCACTGTCCCGCAGATGATCGTCAGCGCGGCGACGACAGTGGCGGCCGTCGCCAGCGCGGCGCGCCGCCGGCGGCCGCGCCGTAAGCGGGCGAGAAGGTCCTCCGCCTCCACGTTCAACTCAATCGTCTCCGCCCGGCACGCGTCTGCCTCGCCGGCAGCTTCGCCCCCCTCCGCCGCCTCGGGGCGCGCGATGACGGGCGGGGGCGGCGTCGGCGGTTGGGGGGCGCCGGAAGACGGTGTGGACGGGTGCGGCCAGTGAACCACCCGCGCAAAGGTACTCCACAATGTTGCACCAACCCCCCCGGGCGAGCCCTGCAACCGTTCCCCCGATTCACCTGCATGATCCGGATGAGGGGATTGCGACGGCGAGCCGGTCGACCATCCTGCAGGCGGAGCCGATTGAGGATGGGGCGCCGGCCGAACGGGCATTTCTGAAACAGACGGACGGGGCGCCGGATGACCGCCAGGCCGCGCCGGCGCGGGCGTTCCGGGCGTGGGCGGCGAGCGCGTGGGCATCTCGCCGACATTCGTACCCGCCGAAGGCGGCGACCGACCCTCTACCTCGCCGGGACGGGAACCGGGCGGAGGCGGTGTAGCGACGGGTACCTCGCCGGCGTTTGCCCCCGGCGGCGGCGACGGGCTCGGGTCCCCCCTGCCCGGCGAGCCGGGAACCGGCGGCGGTGTAGCGACGGGCACCTCGCCGGCGTTCGTTCCACCCGGACGTGGCGACCGACCCGCTACCTCGCCGGGACGGGAACCGGGCGTGGGCGGTGTAGCGACGGGTACCTCGCCGGCGTTTGCCCCCGGCGGCGGCGACGGGCTCGGGTCCCCCCTGCCCGGCGAGCCGGGAACCGGCGGCGGTGCCGGAATCCGGCCCAACGACGCCGACTCGCGATGCAATACCCGTGCACAATCCGGATAGGGGCACGCGACCGCCCGGTCGTCCACGTCGCGGCCGCACCAGTGGCAACGCTGCATGTCAATCCTCCAGCACGTGTCCGTGGGTCATCAGCTTCCCGAACCGCTCCAGCGGATAGAACCGGCCGGCGGTACCCAGCAGCGGCGCGTAATCGTCCCGCCATGGCGAGAGCGAAAAGACATCGAGCCGGATGCGGCGGCGGGCCAGCCGCTCCGAAATCTGATCCGGCGCGGCACCTTCGCCCGTTTCGGGGTGGAAGCCGTTGTCGGTCACCAGGAAGAATCGCCTGGTGGATCCCCTCTCAAGAGGCATTTCCAAGGCCGCCTCCAACGCGTCGAGCGACGAACCCAGTGCAGGACCGTCCGGAAAACGCGGCATCTCGTCGACCGCCACGATGAACTCCAGCATGTCGTCGGTCGGGCCCTGCCGATAGAGCCAAGAATCCGCCTCCCGGCTGCCGAATGCCAGCACCGCGTAGCGCGGCTCCCATCCCTGCTCGATCACCCGTTCCGAGAAATCGGTACAATGCGTTTTGAGGTGCTGGATGCTCGCGCCCATCGACTCCGTCGTGTCGATCAGCATGACCACGTCGAGGCGCCGGCTGGTCGGAAATCGCCATGTCCGGCGCCGCCGCCGCAGCCAGGACCGGTACCACGCGGTCACGAGAAGTTCCTCCCCCGGAGTATAGCTCCAGGACCACGACCGGTTCTGGTCGCCGGCAGTACGGAAATAGTCGACCATTTCGGTCACACGCCCATTCGAAGTGCGCCGGTAATGGACTTGGCCGGGCCGGGTTACGCGGAAGGAGAAGTCGATACGCCCCGGGCTGGACGGGTGCTGTTCGGCCGTCAGTCCATCGAGCGAGGCGTATGCGCCGACGGTCGCGCGGTACAGCAGCCAAAGCACCACCAGCGCCGCTACAATGCCCACCGCCAAGGCCACGCTCAGCGCCCGATTCTGCACCCCGAGCTTGTGGTCTTGGCGCTGGAGTTGTTCGAGCCAGGCCCGCATTTCGGGGCTGGCGCTCATATCGGCCGAGGGGGCGCCGGGCGCCGAGGCCGCCACGGGGGACGCGCCGCCGGAGGAGGGGGTGGGGTTCGGGGCGTCGGGTGGTGGAGGATAGCTCATACAGCCGGGGGTCGTGTCACGGACTCGGGCCCGAAACACTCCATTGTGACCCAACCTCCGCTCAGTCGCAACCGACTCGCTGCGCCGGCTGTCGCTGCGCCGGCAGACACTCCGAGCGAAAGCGACGCATGGCGCACACCGTTCACGGGCCGGCCGGGGACTGGTCCACCCGGATTATTCCTCCTGCGGCCGGCAGTACGAAAGCGTCAGCAGGGCATAGCCGGTCACCAAGCTCGGCACGCCTTCCATCCAGCGGATTTCCTCGTTGATCCAGGAGCCGTCAGGCCGCTGCCGACCGGCCAGCTCGCGCACCAGGTCCTGCCGCCAGTCGTGCTTCACGCCGTGTTCGTCCTCAAACTTGTCGATGCCGATCGCGTCGAGGGCCTTGGCGAAGACGTGGTAGTAATAGTACAGCCCGGCCAAGCCCATTTGGGGGTTTTCGTCGAGTTGGTAGTGCTTCCGGATCCACTCGGTGGCGGCCTGCACGCGGGGGTCGTCCGGCCCGACGCCGGCGTAGATCATACTCTTCAGGCCGGCGTAGGTCATCGAGCCGTAGCTGCGGAGCCCGCCCTCGGGCGTCTCGCCGGCCTGCGAGCTGCCACCGGCCGCCGGGGTGTAGTAGAACCCGCCGTCGGGATTCTTCGCCGGGAACGGCGTGGTGTTGTGTTCGCTTTCGAGGTTCTGGCACCGCGAGACGAACACCAGCGCCCGTTGGATGGCCGGGTCGTCGGGGCCGGCGCCCGCCGCTCGCAACGCATCGATCAGGAACGCGGTGTTCGACAGGTCGGGCCGCTCGTGCCTGCCGTAGCCCGCACCGCCGTAGGCCGGGTCCGACGCGTCGGCGTCGTCTTCGGCCCCCCACTGCAAGCCGCGCAGGAACCGGTCGGCGTTGGCGATCAGTTCGTCGTAGCGGCCGTCGCGGTTGGCCTCGACGAAGCACATCAGCGCCAGCGACGTCTCGTAGTTGCGGTAGAAGGTTCCCGGCCGGTAGATGCCGCCGTCGCCCTGCACGAAGCCCTCGAGGTATTCGAGGCTCTTGGCCACGGCGGGGTCGTCCGGGCTGCGGCCGTGGCGGAGAATGCCGGAAGTCACCACGGAAGTGACGCCGGGCCCCATCTGCGCGGCGTAGGAGCCGTCCGGCGCCTGGCCCCGGGTGCGCAGGTATTCAATCGCCCGATCGACCGTCCGCCCGAAGGTTTGCGGGTCGATTGGGGCGTCGTCCGCCGCGAGGGTTATTGCCTGGCTCAAGCCGCCGACGGTGAGCACCAATCCCATCAAGATCAAACGTTTCATTGTGCACCTCTGGAGTTTGAGAACATCTTCAGTCCATTATACGCCCTGCCTTGGGACAGGCCCAGCCGGACGGATCGGCGAGGCGCTGCCGGGAAGGCTGCCGCGCGCACGCATCCGCCTGTTGATATGCAACGGCTGTGCCAATTCGCCGTATTGCCGCGCAACCTATTCCGCCACAGGCGATTGCAACCGGTCGGCACGCCGGCCGGCCGGCGTGCGGCGCCGCGCCGGGCGACACCGATGTCGGCAAAACCGACACGCCCCGGCGGCCGGGCCGGCCCGACATATCCACCGGCCCCCCCGGTTCAAGGCGGGCAGTATTACCCTAGATGGCGTAGCGCGGCAGCCTACTGCAGGCGTCTAACGTTGACTGACGACATGCCCGAAGCCAAATCCCGGGCCGGGGGCGGTGCGGACGGTTGGCGGCCGGATCGAGTGGCGGCGCGGCGGCTGCAATGCGCGAATAACCTCAAACAGATGGCCCTGGCGGCGCTGAACCACGAGAGTGCGCACGGGTTTCTGCCCTCGGGCGGCTGGGGGTGGATGTGGACGGGCGATCCGAACCGAGGCTTTGGCCGAGAGCAGCCCGGCGGCTGGACGTACGACGTGCTCCGCTTTCTGGATCGGGAGTCGCTGTGGCTGTTGGGCAGCGATGGGGAGCGCGACATTATTACCGACGCCCAGCGCGACGGGGCGTGGCAGCGCGATCAGGTACCGCTTTCGGTTTTCGTTTGCCCCTCCCGACGACCTGGTGGAGGCCGGGTACACGATCATCAACACGTCCTGGCAGCCGCTGTACGTGGTCACGCGGCGGCCGGCGCCCGTCGGCCAGTGGCCGGTCGAGCACATCTTCGGGTGGA
>PWXP01000096.1 GCA_003561895.1 Planctomycetaceae bacterium
ACGCCGCCAGGGAGGGCTGTCAGGAGGAAGATATCCTTCTTGCACTTGAGGAACTAATCAGCCTATGCCGCCGCGTGCGCGCCGGCACGCCCATGCACCCAAATCATTCGGAGGTGCCATCATGACCACCACACTGTCCGGCAATACCAAGACCGGCACGCTTCACACGAGGGGGTATAGAGCGCCGGTTGCTGACGAGCCGGTGGAGAGTAACCAGCCATGAAAGAGCACCCCAGCGGCAGAAGCACGATGAACGACGACCACCGAACGACACCCCGGCACGGGTTCCCCTACGAGCAACTTGTCGCCGCCGTGACGGACGGCAACATGCCGTCGCTGCGCGCTTTTCGCGCCGTGCCGTGCGAGGACGTGTCCCGTAGCGGAATCGCGTTTTACCTGGAAGACGAACCCGCCGCAAAGGAATACATCGTCGCCTTGGGAAAACCCCCCAAGGAGACGTATATGTGCGCCCGGGTGGTCCATGTCCGTCCCGTGCGACATAACGGCCAATGGCGCTATCGGGTCGGCTGCCAATTCACCGGCCGGGCCCGCTTTGAACGCCGCGGCAGTTAGATCGCCTGCTTTCGCCCTGTGCCTTGATTATACCGACATTTCGAACACAACTGGAGGCCCTAGATGTTAGGAGGTGTGTAAGATGGGGTTTCTTTCGAACCTGAGTACGAAGTGGAAGCTGATTTCCGGCTTCCTGGTCGTTGCCGCGATCACGGCGATGGTCGGCTGCATTGGCTTCTGGGGCGTCTGGCGGCTGGACGGCCACATCGAGGAGATCGGCGAGGTCCGCCTGCCGGCGGTCCAAAGCCTGCAGACGGTTATGGCACAACTGGAAAGAATTGGCGCCACGACGCGAACGCTCGGACTGCCGGGAGTTACGCCCGAAATGCGCGCCGAGCAGCAGGAGCACCTGACTGATGCCCGCGAAATATACCAATCGGCACAGGCGGTGTACGACTCGCTACCCAAGACCGGGGAAGAGGCAGAACTTTGGGAGCAGTATATGTCCGCCGTGCAGGCGTGGCGCGACGAAAACAACCAGACCATGGAAATGTTCACGCAAGCCGGCGACGACTCGGAGGCGCTGGAGCAGGCGGTGGCACATTTGCTCGGCCCCGTAACCCAACGGCAGCGTGCCATGCTCGACGTGCTCGACCGTATCGTCGAGATCAATCAGAATCGTGCCGCCGAGGAAGTCGCCAATGCGGAGAGCATGGCCGCCACGGCCCAGTACATGGCGCTCGGCGGTTCGTTCGTCGGCGTCGGGCTGGCCGTGGTGTTCGGCCTGTTCCTGGCCTCCTCGATTGCCAAGGTGCTCACGACGCTCATCGGCCAGACGAAGCGACTGGGCGAGGCGGTTGTGGCCGGTAAGCTCGAAACCCGCGGGAATCCCGAAACCGTCAGCGCCGAGTTCCGGCCGATCATCCGAGGCGTGAACGACACCCTCGATGCGGTCATCGGTCCGCTCAATATGATGGCCGAGTACGTCGAGCGCATCTCGGACGGCGACATTCCCGAGAAGATCATCGATGAGTACAAGGGCGACTTCAATGAAGTCAAAAACAATCTGAACCAGTTAATCGAAGCGGAATTGCGGATTGCCGACGTCGCAAACAAGCTGGCCGTCGGCGATACAAATGTCCAACTCGAAGCCCGCTCGTCCAACGACGTGCTCATCCACGGTATGAAGCGCTGCATCGACGCGATGAACGCGCTGGAGCAGGAAGGTCTAGTCTTGGTCGACGCGATGCGAAACGGCAAGCTCGACGCCCGAGCCAATCCCGGCGAACTGGCGGGTAGTTGGGCGAAGTTGCTGGCGGGATTCAACGACACGCTCGATGCCGTCATCGCCCCGCTGAACGTGGCGGCTGAGTATGTCGACCGGATCAGCAAAGGCGACATGCCGGAAAAAATCACGGAGGATTACACGGGCGACTTCAACGAGATCAAGAATAACCTGAACCGGTGCGTCGAGGCACTCAGCGCCATGACGCGGAAGGGGGCCATCGGCCTGGCGCTCGATCGGATGAGCGACAAGGACTTCTCCCACGTCATCGACACGGAACTGCCCGGCGTGTACGGCGAGCTGCGCGACAACGTTAATGCCGTGGTGACCAACATGCGCGAGGAGTTGGGCGCGCAGGCCTCGGCCCTGAAGGACCTGGTCGGCCAGTTCCGCACGGACGGCTCGCGCAGCCGCCGCGAGGCCGAACCGGCCCAGGCGTAACGCCGGCTTCGGCCAGCGATGTTCACCATGGCCGCGGGCATTTTCATGCCCGCGGCCTTTTCTTTGCGCGCGTTCAGGAACGTGCCACCCCGATTTACCGGGTTATTTTTGAGCCCTCCATTGGGGTGGGGGCTTGTTTCCGCGAGAAAAGGCGGCAAAATAGAGGCTTTGACAGGAGTTCATTCCCGCCACCCCGAGAAGGGGGTCAGGGTAATTTCTGGAAAACACCATGTTTTGAGCCGCCGAACCGAAGATTCCGGTGCAGGCCCTATTCGGATGGCGCCGATTGGAGTACACTATGAACGATTTCTCTTGCCCCCAGCCCCTACATAGGAGGACGGTTCGATGGCTGCCGTGTGGATTCTCATTGGGGTTGTCGTCGTTCTGCTGCTGCTGGTCATCTGGTCGGTTGGCATCTACAACCGCCTGGTGACGCTACGGAACCGGTTCCGCAACGCCTTCGCGCAGATCGACGTGCAACTGAAGCGGCGTTACGACCTCATTCCCAACCTGGTCGAGACGGCGAAAGGTTACATGAAGCACGAGCGCGGTACGCTCGAAGCGGTGATCCAGGCCCGGAACCAGGCCGCCTCGGCCGAGCAGGCCGCGTCGCAGGACCCGGGCGATCCGGGGGCCATGCAGTCGCTGGGCCGGGCGGAAGGGCAGCTTACCGGCGCGCTGGGCCGGCTGTTCGCCCTGTCGGAGAATTATCCCGACCTGAAGGCGAATCAGAACATGCTTGCCTTGCAGGAGGAGCTGACTTCGACGGAGAACAAGGTGGCCTTCTCGCGCCAGGCGTACAACGACGCGGTGATGACCTACAACACGCAGCGCGAGGTGTTCCCGAACGTCGTCTTCGCCGGCATGTTCAACTTCCAGCCGGCCAACCTGTTCGAGATCGAGGAGCCCGGCCAGCGCGAAGCGCCCCAGGTTTCGTTCTGAGGGAGCGCCCCGCCATGGACTTCTTCGAGCACCAAGACCAGGCCCAGCGGCGGACTCGCCGGCTGGTGTTCTATTTCGCCGCGGCCGTGTGTCTGATCATTGTGGCAATCTATGTCTTGTTGATCTTCATCCTGGGGATCCTCGGCGACCTCGAGGGCCCCAACCCCTACTTCGACGATCCCTGGCACCCCGACTTGTTCCTGATCGTCGCCCTGGGCACCTGCGCGGTGGTGGGGGCGGGCAGCGCCTACAAAATCGCGCAGCTTTCGCACGGGGGTGAAGCGGTCGCCGCCATGCTGGGCGGAAGGCGGCTGAACCCCCAAACGACCGATCCGGCCGAACGTCGCCTGCTGAACGTCGTCGAGGAGATGGCCCTCGCCTCCGGCGTGCCCGTGCCGCCGGTGTACGTGATGGACGACGAGCCGAGCATCAACGCCTTTGCGGCCGGGTACGCCCCCGGCGACGCGGTGATCGGCGTGTCGCGCGGCAGCCTGACGTACCTCAACCGCGACGAGTTGCAGGGGGTGATGGCCCACGAGTTCAGCCACGTCATCAACGGCGACATGCGGCTGAACACCCGCCTGACCGGCGTCCTGCACGGCATCGTGGTGATCGCGCTGATCGGGTGGATTCTGATCCGCTCGGTGGGTTATTCGCGCCCGCGCACCTCGCGCCGGGGGAAAGGCGGCGGCGGAGCCGTCGTCGCCCTGCTGGCCGCCGGCGCAGGACTGTTGGTCATCGGGGGCATTGGTTTGCTATTTGCCAAGATCATCCGGGCGGCCGTCTCGCGTCAGCGGGAACATCTGGCCGACGCCTCGGCCGTGCAGTTCACCCGCAATCCCGAAGGGATCGCCGGGGCGCTGAAGAAGATCGGCGGCGTGCCGGCCACCTCGAAGATCGAGAACGACCACGGCTCGGAGATCAGCCACATGTTTTTCTGCAGTGCGGCGGGCAGCTTCGCATCGCAGGTGTTCGCCACCCACCCGCCGCTGCCCGAGCGCATCCGCGCGATCGATCCGAGCTTCGACGGCACGTTTCCGAAGCGGGTGGAGCCGGTCCGCGCCGCCGAGCCGCCGCGCAAGCCCGCAGCCGCCAAGCCGCGCGACGCGCTGGGCACCCTGCGCGAAACGCTCGACCCGGCCGGCGTGTTCGGGCGGTTCGGCACGATGGGCAGCGGGCAGGTGATCCTGGCGGCCGCCCTGCTCGAAGAGATGCCCGACCCCCTCCGGGATGCCGCCCACGACCCCTACGGCGCCCGGGCGCTGATCTACTGCCTGCTGATCGACGACAACCCCGAGGTGCGGACAACGCAGATGGACACCCTCGCGCAGCACGCCGAAGCGCCTTCCTTGGAGGAAACGAAGAAGCTGCTTCCGCTGGTCGAGGAGCTTCCCGAAGATGCCCGAGCGCCGCTGGCCGACCTGAGCTTCCCCGCCCTGAAAGAGCTTTCGCCGCAACAGTACGAGCAGTTCGCGGCCAACTGCACGGCGCTGATCGAGGCCGACGGCCGGCTCGATCTGCTCGAATACACCATCCGCACCATGGTGCTTGAGCAGCTCGACGTGCACTTCGGCCGCCGTACCGCGCCGCGGGTGCGGTACACGCAGCTTGGCAGCGTGGCGGCGCCGGCGGTGCAGGTGCTTTCGACCCTGGCGTACGTGGGTTCGTCGGACCCCGCCGAGGTGGACGACGCCTACCGCAAGGGCATGGCCGTGCTGAAACGCTCCGACCCGCAACTACCCGCCGAGCAGTGCACCCTGGGGAACCTGGACAAGGCGCTGAAGACGCTGGCCGAGTGCGCCCCGTTGATCAAGCGGCAGATATTGCAGGCCTGCACGGCCACGGTGGCCGCCGACAACAAGGTCACCCCGCGCGAACGGCAGGTCCTCCACGCCGTGGCCGCCAGCCTCGGCGTGCCGATGGGGCTGTGACGGGCATTCATCTTGCGCCCCAGTGCCGGTCGGCGAAATCGAGCCAGGCGTTCCACTCGACGTCGGTCATGTCGTGCCGCCCCGCGCGAATGTGGTACCCGAGCGTCGAGTCGATCAGCACATTCTCGTCGGGAAACGCGTCGGTGGCCAGCGGCTCCTCGACACTGAGCAGCTCGTACACCGGCGCGGCGGCGACAAGCGCGTCGAACTGCCGCGGCGGGTCGGCCCAGCGGTCGCCCGTCGCGTTGGTCAGCAGCACCGGACGGGGCGCGCACAGGGCGATGAGGCTGTGGGCGTCGAACGGCAGCCGCTCGACCTGGTCGTTGAAACGCTTGTAGTTGGCGTTGAACCAGTGGGTGAAGCGATTCACCCGCTCGAGGCTCTCGGCGCCGGACGAAATATCGCGGGCGGGCGCGGCCCCGCCGGCGCCCGACTGCGAGGGGATCACAATGGCGAACCGCTCGTCGAGCGCGCCGGCCAGCAGGGCGGTCTTCCCCAGCCGGGAGTGGCCCAACACGGCAATGCGGCCGGCGTCGATGTCGTCGTCCTCGACGAGGTAATCCACACCGCGGCTGAGGCCCCATGCCCAGGCCGCGATGGTGTGCCACTCGGCATCGCCCGGCCGCGTTTGCCCCTCCTCCATGTAGCCCTGGTGCACGCCTTCAGTGAAGGCCCGGCCGGAGGTATCCGGGCTGATCTCGCCGGCGTACATGGTGGCCACGGCGTAGCCCCGGTCGACGGCCTTCTCCATGTACCAGCGGGGCCGGGCGCCGCCGGGGGCGCGAAGGCCGCGCTGGTCGTCCTCGGCCCGGCTCCGGCTGCCGCCCGACCAACGGTCGTTCACCCACGCCTCGGTCAGCGGGATTTTCGGGTCGTGCATGGTGGTGTGGTTCCCCACGAAGTTCAGCCCGATGAACACCGGCGCCGGCCCGTCGCGGTCGTTAGGCGCCACCAGCAGCAGCGACACCGGCGGCGTGCCTTCGGGGCCGAAGGTGAGCGTGACGATCTTGCGCGTGGCCTTGCCGCCGAGCGCCTGCCGGTCGACGTCGTCGACGGTGAAGGCGAAATTCTCCGGCGGCGGCGGGGCCTTGCCGAACATATAGTGCTCGACCAGCGCGGTCAGTTCCGGGCGGCGCCGTTCGCGCCACTGCTCGGCCGTGGTGACCGGCGTGCCGTCGAACATCACCAGCGGGTTTGGAAGTTCCTCGATGACGGGAATATCCTCCACGTCGGGGAATTCATCGGCCGGGGCAGCGCGGGCCGACATGTGGAAAGCAACCATGGAGAGCATCAGGCAGCAGAGTGGTAAACGCATGGTCAGGTACACCTTGTGTTGAGGGAGACTGGCCCGGCACCCCCCCTGTGTGGTGGGTGTGGGCGGCGGCGCGGAGACGTTCGCCAACCGGTTCAAGCTTATCACAACCGGCCGGGCTTTTCAAAGCGCGTGGGCTTTTCCACTGCGCGGGGCTTTTCCACGGAGGTCGGGGCCCGGTCAGCACCAATTCCGTTGCCAGCGCTCCGGCAAGATATCCGCCCTGCGTCACCAGCACGCGGTGCAGGAACGGGCTTGCCGCTGCCTGCTGTTGGAGTGCACGCTTTCGCGTGCCGCGGATCGCCCATTCTCGGTTCGCTTGCTAAAGCGTGAACTCCAACAGGGTTGCCGTTTCATCGATCCGACGGCCGCCGGCGGGTGGTCCACGCCGCGCCGGAGATGCGGCCGTGGTTTTCGCCGGGTGCGAGGTCGAGCAGCCGGTCGCCGCCGTAGCCGTCGCGCAGGGGCCAGTAGCCGGCCAGGCCGGGCTCGTCGCCCGACAGGCGGGCGCGCAGGTCGGCCTCGGCGTCCTGCCGGGTTCGGGCCGTGCTCCAGAATCGGATGGGCCCCATCGCCCCGCCCACCTGAAACCGGCCCGCGTCCACGTCCTTGCCGAAGTACAGGTCGTTCGCCGTGCCGACGTTGCCAGGCGGGGCGACCGCGGCCTCGTGCCAGGCGCTCTCTTGCGGATCGAACACGCGCAGCACCTGGCGGTTCTGCTGCCGGTCGACCACCGCCTGCACGAAGACCCACCGGTCGTAGATTTCCGCAATGAACCGGTCGGAGTGCGTGTCGGTCCGCTTGCCGCCATCGTCGCGAAGCATGAAGTTCCAGCCGCGTCCGCGGCGCATGCCCACGTAGTAGCCGTTGGGGCGCCGCTTGGCGATGACCAGGTCCCACTCGTCGCCGGCGTCGTGGGCCGAATCGAGCTTCACCCAGGCTTCGAAGGTGAAGCTGTCGGAAGCCGGATTGAGGGCGGCGTCGTGCGGCACGTGAACGTAGTGATTGTCGAAAGCCAGGGCGAACGTATCGCCGGGCACGAAGGTGCGAACGGCGCCGGCCACCTCTTGCCCGTCGACACGCGCCACCGCCTGGAACTCGTAGGCGGCGTCGGCCGTCAGGTCGTCGAGGGTTGCGGAGAACCGGCCCGCTTCGGCCGGCGGCCGGGCGGGGGTGGCCTGCCACCGCTCGTCGCCGGCCGCTCGCCACCGGAACAGCGCCTCGACCGACTGCGCGTGCTCCGCCCGCGCGATTTGGCCTTCCAGCGTGGCGGAGGTCTGCGAGATGCTCGGCACCGGCAGCGTCGTTACCGAGGCGTCGATGGCCAGCAGCTCGACGCCGCTGAGGACCGGCGGCGCCTCGGAAGTTGCCGCGGCCCGCAGTTCGATGGTCAGCGCCCCGTCGGCCTCGACGTCGAACTGTCGCACGATGCTGCGGTGGGGGCCGCCGGCGGTGCGAACGATGTCGAAGCGTTCCAGCACGGGCGTTCCCTCCATGAGGACGTCGAAGACGCGCTGCCCGGGGCGGTCGAGCCGGGGGTCGGCGAAGTGCAGCCGCACGCGGTACCGGCCGTGTTCCAGGTTGCCGATGCGGACCGATTCGACGCCTTCACCGCCCGAGGCGGCCACCCACGGATAGCCCTCCTCGCCCTCGACCAGCAGCGAGTGTTTGCGGTACCAGGCGATGTCGTCGGGCTGCAGGGTGACGTCGGTCTCGGGCGCGGGGGCGGCCGAGCGGGGGTAGTGGACCCAGAGGGTGCCGCCTTCCGCGCGGCGGTTGCCCGGCGCGCCCAGGTTGACGCCCAGCCGCTCGACGTTGCGGCTTGCGCGGCCGACGCGGTTGGCCGTCCACAGCTCGATCTCCGGCATGTGAATCAGCCCGAGCGAGGTCTGGTTCTGGTAAGAGCACGAACAGGTGCGCGTGTAATCGGGGGCGAGGAGCACGCCGTCGGCGGCCACCATGTTGGCGGTGCATCCGGCGCGGAAGCCGCCCAGGGTGCCCGTTCCGCCGTCGTTTTCCAGGTCGGTGAAGCCGGCGGCCCCGGAGCGGAAGGTGATCAGGTGCCGGCTGACGTTCGCCGTGTTGCAGCCGTAGG
>PWXP01000429.1 GCA_003561895.1 Planctomycetaceae bacterium
ACGGCACGTTCGAATACGACGAGTTCGAGGCGTGGGACTCCCGGGTGACGGCCGACACGGGCCTGGGCTACCACCTTATCGCCACCGATTCGACGAAGCTCGTCAGCCGGACCGGCGGCGGCTTCGCGCGCACCATCGGCCTGCCCGACGACCGCTGGGTCCCCGAACTCGTGGTCGGTCTGGAGTTTGAGCACAAGATCGGCAGTCGACACCGGCTGAAGGCGAAGGTCGATTACATGCCCGACGTGACCAACTTCACCCATTTTCGCATCCATTCGCAAGCGAGCTGGGAAATGCTCATCGACGAGGCGATGAACCTCAGCCTGAAGCTCGGCGCCCTGAACCGCCACGACAGTTCGCCCCGCGACGCCAAGCGGAACGATCTGGACTACACCGCCGTCGTTCTGTGGCGGTTCTAGCGGGATGATTCATGACGAGGCAGGATGGCGACAAGCAAGCCAAGACCGTGGTGGGACTTCGGTCGCGCGCCCGGGCCAACTCCAAGCGGACGGCGTGCAAACCACCCCACGCGTGGCTTGCGCACTCCCACCAAGGATTTACGCGACCTTGTCCCACCCTACCTGAGCGGTCATTTCTTCGGCTGGGGCATCGGCGCGCCGAGCGACCGGCGCCAGGCGAGCATCTTCGCGTGAAGCCGGTCGCACTGCTGCGGCAACCGGCCGGCCAGGTTGTGCCGTTCGCCGATGTCGTCGGCCTTCGCCTGGATGGGGGGTGTGCGGAGCGTAGTGCGACAGGTAGATGAAGAACGGCCGCTCGCGATGCTCCCGTATCAATCGGATGGCCTCGTCGGTGAGCCGGTCGGTCAGGTACTCGCCTTCCGGCCCGTCCTCGAGGTGCGGATTGCGGTAGGGCACGAAGTAGCCGCCCGGCGGCGTGCCCGCCCGGAACCCGCCGATGTTGACGTCGAAGCCCTGCTGCCGGGGCCCGTGCTCCGGCGGATCGCCGAGGTGCCACTTGCCGAGGTGGGCCGTCAAGTAACCCGCTTCGCGCAGCCGCTCGGCCCACGTGGGAATATCCAGCGCCAGTTCCGTCCGATTGTCCGCCGGGATGAGCCGGCGATGCTCCTCCCGCCCGCGTGCGCCGCTGCCGACGGTATACACGCCATGCCGAGGGGTGTACTGGCCGCTGAACAGGCACGCCCGCGTCGGCGCGCAGTTCGGGCTGGCATACGCCGCGGTGAACCTCATGCCCTCCGCCGCCAGGGCGTCGAGGTGCGGCGTGTGGTGGAAATCGCTGCCGTAGCACCCCAGGTCGGTCCACCCCAGGTCGTCGGCCACCACCAGGATGATATTGGGGCTACCCGGCGGTTGAGCCTCCCCGCCCGAAGTGGCGGCTGTCCCCGGCAGCGCTGTGATTGCGGCGAGAAAGCCCACGACCAGCCGGGCGAAACGATGCGGTGGGCGAGCAGGGTACATGAGAGCGGTCCTCCCTCGTTTCGTGTGATGGTGGCGATATTCCCCCATTGGGAACAGGGTTCCAGACGCCATTATAGCAGATGCAAAAGGGTACACACCCGGCGCGCACGGCAGCGTCCCGTGGCGCGGCGAGGAGATTCGGCCGCAGTCGCCGCGGCGCACCCCCGGCACCCTGATCGGCCGCTCGCCGGCTACAGGCGCGGGTATATGCCCTTGGCCAATCGGTCGAGGGCCTCGCGGTCGAGCAACTCGAGGTGCGTGTCGTCGTGCTCGGCGATGAGGCGGGCGTCGAGCAGCCGGCGGAGGATGCGCGAGAACGTCTCACTGGTCAGGTTCAGGTGGCTGGCCACGTGCCGCTTCAGGCCGGGTAGAACGGTGCGGCCCTGCTCGTCGGTGGGCGCTTGGAGGAGGAATCGGGCGAGTCGTCCGGCGGCGTCGCGCAGCACAATGTCTTCGAGCAGGCCCACAAGCTGCCGCACCCAAAACGCCATGCCCGTCATCATGCCCAGACACAGAGAGTGCTCTTCCTGCAGAGCCTGGCGGAACGAATCTCGGGGCAGCAGGACGCACGTGCTTTCGGCGAGCGCTTCGGACGAGGCGGGCAGGGGAAAACCACCAATGGCCGCCATTTCGGCGAAGGTCTCCCGCGGGCCCGCCAGGTGCAGCACGTGTTCTTTGCCCCCGCTGCCGGTCTTGAAAATCCGCACACTGCCGGAGCCCACCACGTAGACGCCGGGGCATTCGTCGCCGGCGCGGAAGATGAGCGTTCCTTTCGGGAACCGCTTCAGCCGGGCCATGGCCACCAGCCGGGCGAAGCCGGAAGGGGGCACCTGGGCGAACAACGGGCAGGCGTGCAATATGTCGACCACGTTCTCGCGCATCGGGCTATTACCTCAACATCAACATGGGATGCCGCCAGTATGCCTCAGTGTACCAGCCGGGCAGGGTGGCATCGCCGCTCGACCGGCCGTCGAGCAGCCAGGAGACGACGGCAATGAGGGTACGGGAACGGATTTCGCTTGCTCACTCTTCAGCGAGGATGGCCACCCCTTGGATCAGCACGGATTCGTTGGCCCTCCAACGTGTGCCCAGGCCAAGGACAATATCGGAATCCACGTCCAAGTGCGCCTGCTTGACGGTCACGGCCATCGGCGGTCGGCCCGCCGTGGCGTAGTGGATGGTGTCGTCCTTCCGCACGATCGCCGCCACTCGGCCTCCCGAGGCAAACGTCAACGTTTCTCCGAACAAGGTCACTCCCAACTCGTAATAGCGCGACACCCGGTAGGCGATGCGGATATCCACGTTCCCTTGGATGCTACCCCGGAAACGGATTTGCGATTCCCGCCCGAAAAGCCGAATGCCTTCTCCCTCGATCCGCCACCGCCCCTCGATTTCCCAATGCTCCCGGATGGCGGCTTCGTTGACGAAGGCATACATGTCGGGCTGCCGCCTCTCGGGGCGCTTGGACTTATCGCGCGTCTTGGCAACCAGTTCGTGCTGGGCGCCGACCTGGGCCACCTCCGACAACCTCCTGTCGATCCGGCCCCGTTCCAGCCCCGTGAGCCTCGGCTGCGCCATCGCGTACCAGTGCGCGGCCCGCGCTTGAACCTGGTGCCTCAACGCCTCGTCCAGGCCTGGGGCCAGGTCCCACCAGCCGTCGCCCAGGGCAACCTGCTGTTCCGTGTTCTTGGGGCCCTCCAACTCCTTGCGGGCCAGCGCTTTGAGCGTCTCGTCGCTCCCCAGCGCCAGCATCGGCAGCCCGCGGTCCCAGGCCCCGCGATGAAAACAGTAGCAGCGGCCTGCCGCCAGGTTGGCGTCGGGGTCGATGGGGTTGGCGTCGAGCGTTTACAGGGCCGGCTGGATCTCGGCGTAGGCGGCGGCCAGCGGTTCCACGTTCTCCCGATAATGCGCCACCATTTCTCGGGCAAGCGCCCACTCCTCGGCGCCGCGGGCAGCGGCAGCGACGGCTTCATACACCTGCCGGGCGATGTCGATCACGTCGGCGTCAGGCTCGAACCGCTCCAACCCCAGCAGCCGGTAATAGTTGGACAGCGCCAGTTAGCGGAAACAACACAATATGTTGTGGTGGCAGCAATGCAGCAATACTACATCTTGTGTCATCCGGGCTAAGTGGCGCTGTCCAAATAGTCGGCCGGCCGGTCCTTTGGCGGTATGCCGAGCCAATTGTAATAAGGATCAAAGGCTCCACCCATGAAATCGCTACCGTGATACTTCGTTCCTGTCGAGCGCCTCTTGGCGGCAATTCTACCATTTAGCTATTCTAGTCCACGCCGCGCGGGGTGACAACCTGGGGCTCCCGTAGGCGAGTCTCTCCGAGACTCGCGCCGGCCGTCTCGGAGAGACGCCCCTACGGATGTTCGCTCTGCGTTCCCAAGGCGAGCGGGGGTTGGGCCGGTTGTTTGCCGCCGCTCGCCCTACGTGTGATACTCGGCATTGATGCGGACGTATTCGGCCGTCAGATCGCACGTCCAGAAGCGGGCCGAAGCGGCGCCCTCGCGGAGCAACAGCTCGACGTGCGTGTCGCGCTCTCCACGAATGGAGCGGGAGACGGCCGGGGCGTCGAACGAGGCCGGCGCCCCCTCCTCGTACAGCAGCGTCCCGTTGAGCTTCAGGCTCAGGCCGGCCGGATCGAACGCCACCCCCGCATAACCGGCCGCCGAGACGATCCGCCCCCAATTCGGGTCGCCGCCGGCAATGGCCGTTTTCACCAGGGGGCTGTTGGCCACCGTCCGCGCGATGGCCACCGCGTCGGCGCGGGTGCGGCACCCGGTCACGTCGATGGTAATCAGGTGCTGCGCGCCCTCGCCGTCGGCGGCGACGGCCCGCGCCAACTCCTCGCACACCTCCTTCAGGGCGGTGGAAAACGCCTGCAGGTCGGCCCCGGCAGGGGGTCGATCGGCCGCGGCGCCGTTGGCCAGCAAGAGCAGGCTGTCGTTGGTGCTGGTGTGGCCCTCGACGCTGATGCAGTTGAACGTTTCGTCGGCCGCGGCCCGGAGCAACTGTTGGGCGGTGTGCGGCCGCAGCGCGGCGTCGGTCAGGACCACGCACAGCATGGTGGCCATGTTCGGCCCGATCATGCCCGCGCCTTTGGCCAGGCCCGTAATCTGCACCGGCTTCCCGCCCACGGCGACCCGCCGGCCGGCCAGCTTCTCGTGCCGATCGGTCGTGAGCATGCCGCGCGCGGCCGAGCGGAGGCACGCCTCGCTGGAACCGAGCTTCACGGCGGCGGCGGTAATCCCCTGCTCGATCCGGTCCATCGGCAGGAACTCGCCGATGATGCCGGTCGACAGGACCAGCACTTGCACGGGCTCGGCCTGGCAGACCATGGCGGACAGCTCGGCCATCCGCCGCGCGTCGGCCATGCCGCGGTCGCCCGTGCAGGCGTTGGCGTTGCCCGAGTTGATCACCACGGCCCGCATCCGGTCGCCGGGGGTCCGCGCGCGGTCCAGTATCACCGGCGCCGCGCAGATGCGGTTCTGCGTATACACGCCGGCCGCAGTGGCCGGCCCTTCCGACATGATGAGCGCCAGATCGGGCTTTTGCGGATCGTGCTTGATCCGGCAGTGCACCCCGGCCAGCAGGTATCCTTTCGGTATGGAAAGCGAAGCGGGCAAGGCTCGGTGTCCGGTGTCAGGTGTCCGGGGGAAGTTCGGAGATCGGAGATCGGAGTTGGGTATTTTGGATTTCCTTCGTCATTTGGCTTTCGTCATTCGTCATTCAAGGTGTCAGGGGTCAGTAATCCCAAATCTCAAATCTCAGATCGCCCCTCCGCCCGGTCATCCCAGCGCGGTGGTTTCCGGATGGCCGAACATCAGGTTGAAGTTCTGGACCGCCGCGCCCGACGCGCCTTTGATCAGGTTGTCGATGCAGCTTATCGTGATGACTTTCCCTCCGACCATCCGGGCGGTAATGTCGCAAAAGTTCGTTGTGGCGGAATCCTTGGTGGCGGGCAACCGCTCCACTACGCGCACGAAGGGTTCGTTGGCGTAGAAGTCGCCAAGCGTTTCGAGCACCTGCTGCTCGGTCACGCTGCCGCGGGGCCGGCTGTACGCGGTGGTCAGGATGCCCCGGTCCATGGGCACAAGGTGCGGCGTGAAGAGCACCTCGGCCTTCGCGCCGGCCGCCCAACCGAGGTACTGGGCGATTTCGGGCGTGTGCCGGTGCCGTCCCAGGTTGTAGGCGCATAGGCTCTCGTTGCACTCGGGATAGTGGCTCAGCAGGGTCGGGGTGCGACCGGCGCCGGTTACCCCACTCTTCGAGTCGACAATGATGTCGACCGGCTCGATCAACCCGGCCTTCAGCAGCGGCGCCAACGGCAAAATGGCCGATGTGGGGTAGCAGCCCGGGTTCGCCACCAGCGGGACCGGACGAATCTGCTCGCGGAACAACTCCGGCAGGCCGTAGGGCACCTTCCCCAACCGGCCGGGGTCGGGGTGTTTCTGGTTGTACCAGGCGGCAAACCCCTCGCTGCTATCGAGCCGGTAGTCGGCGCTGAAATCCACCACCCGCACGCCCGCGTCGAGCAACTGCGGCGCCAGCGAAGCGCTCACCCCATGGGGCAGGCAGCAGAAGGCGCACTCGGCCCGGGCGGCCACTTCGGCCGGCGTGAGCTTCTCCAGGCACAGGTCCAGCCGGCCGGTCAGCGACGGGTGGATCGAAGCGACGTGCGGCCGGTTCTCCTGAATATCGCTGATGGCGACGATTTCGGCCCCGGGGTGGCGCAGCAGGATGCGGATCAACTCCACCGCGGTGTAGCCCGCGCCGCCAATGATCGCTACTCGGGTCATGGTCCTACTCAGGTACTTGCAAGGAGGGGGATGCCGAAGATGGCAAACATGTAACTATACACCCTCCCCCCTTCGCGCACCAGGGGGGGCCGAACCGGCGAGCGAATCGCCGGCTGCGCTAGTCATTATGCGGGGCGGCCCCGGCCAAGCCTCGCCGGGAGGATCCTGCTCAGAGTTCCCGTAAGAGCGACGAAGCCGTGCAACATAACGCTGCGGAGCGAAGGGGAGCATTCCCATCCAGCGGAGAAAACCACCCGCGCCCCCATGCCGTGAACGGTTACTCACCCCCCCATGCTCAAAAGCGCCTGCATGAACCCCAGCACGGCGAACACCGCCACGACCGACAGGACGAAGCCGCCGGCGTCTTCCCGATTCCACTTGTAAAGCTCCCACCGGCTGCCGGGAAACAGCAGCAGGTGGTCGTGCCGGTGCAGGTCGGCCAGGGAAGCCGCCAATTCCGCCGCGTCCTGCTCGCGGTCGGCGACGACCGGCGTGTGCATCTTCGCGTAAAACCGCGCGAGCATGGCCTCATCGTCGGGCGGGGTCAAGAGGCAGATCAAGAGCATGACAACAATGGGGCTGAGCGTGCGGATGAGGATCCGCAACGTCTCGTTCAGCGCGTAGGGATTCCGCTCCAGGTCGAACCCGAGCCGGTCGAGCAGCACCAGTTCGAGGCTCAGCGCCCCGCGGCCCGACAGCGTGCCCCGATCGTCCGCTTGCACGTCCTGGGTCCAGAACACGCCCTTACGCGGCAATTGGTAGGTGCGGGTGAATGCCTGCCCGACCGCCAGCGGTTGCAACTCGGGCCCGACCGGCTCGCCGGCCACGGTTGCGGTGTGCCAGGCGCCGATTTCAGCCGCACGGATGCGCACGTCGCCCTCGGTGGCCTGGTACTCGCGCACCAGCGGCGCCGGGTCGGTCCGCTTCAGCAGCTCAGGTCGGGTGCGCAGCCCGGGCAGCAGCGTGGGCAGCAGCAAGGGCAGGACCAAGAACGCCGTGACCCCGAACAGCATCGAAAACCACGCCCCCCAGCGGTTCGCTCGCCGCCATTTGATGCCCAGCCAGAAGGCGGGCACCAGGGCCACGTTCATCTCCCAAATGAATCGTAGAATCTGCAGAATCGTGTCGAACTGCAGGGCAATCCAGGCCGAGCCCGCCAGCATCGCCCCGCCCAGTACCCGCCCCGCCCACACGTAGTGCCGCGGGCTGCGCCCCGGCACCAGCGGCCGGTACAGGTTGTGCGTCAGCAACGAGGCGGAGGTGAGCATCAGGCAGTCGGCCGTCGACATCAGCGCGGCCATGAGGCACGCGATCATCAGCCCGACCAGCCCGATGCCCAACGGCCCCAGCAGGTCGCGCGTCGCATAGCCCCACACCAGGTCGGAATCCTCGATGTGCCCGGCGTACAGCACGATGGCGGCCAGCCCGAACACGCCCCAAAGTACCGTGCAGAACCGCTTCATGTAGCTGCCCACCACGAAACCGTACCGGGCGGCGTATTCGTCGCGGGCGGAACCGCAGGTGACCAGCATGTTGGGCTGAATCACCACGGTCAGCAGCGCCATGAACGACAGTGCCACGATGTAGTACCAGGTGAAGTCGATCGCGTGCGGCGAGCCGAAGATGTCGAAGTGCGAGTCGGGCAGCCGGGCGTGGATGGTGCTCAGCGCGCCTTGGACGCCCTCGCCGCCGTACAGCACGTTGATCTGTGCCCAGGCGAACGGAATGAGGAGGATCGAAAGGGCGATGATGCACATGCCTTGCAGCGTGTCGGTCAGGAACGCGGCCTCCAGACCTCCGGCCGCCGCATACAACATGACGATGACGCACATGCCCCAAACCAGGGCGTCCAACCGGAGGTGCGAGATGACCGTCGCCGCGCGCTGAGCCTGCAATCGTTCCAACTCCACTTGCTGTTCGGCCGTCAACCCCGCGGGCGCTGCGCGCTCGAGTTCTTCCCGCGCTTGCAGCCGCTCGAGCGATAGGATCTCAGCCGCGGCGAGCGCGTCGGCCTCGGTGAGTTGTCGATACGCGGCTTCGTATTCCTGGGCCTCGGCGGGCGTGAACTCGGCGGCGGTTTTCGGGGTGATCGCCAGGATGGTCTTCGACATGGCGCTGAAGCCCAGCGCGATGAACGCCATCATGCCCACGGTCCCGATCAGCGCATACAAGGCGCCCACCCGGCGGCTGCCATAGCGCTCGACGAAGAAGTCGCCCAGGGTGAGCACCCGCAGGCGGCGCAGCCAGCTTGAGGTGAACCAATACACCGGCGTG
>PWXP01000493.1 GCA_003561895.1 Planctomycetaceae bacterium
CCTTCCCCATGATTCCGACCGCGTTGTGATTCGCTACTTCGTCGACGAAGCAGGCGACCCGCGCCTGTTCGCCCGCCGGCGCATGTCGGTCGTCGGACGTGAAGGCGTCTCGAAGCACTTCATCCTTGGAAAGCGGGCACCTCGCCACCTCGCCCAAAGTCGACGGCACCATGCCCCCCACCCCCCTAAGGAATGGTCTCGGTGGTCGCTTTCTGCATGGCAGGCGCAGTTCTTGGTGGGACTGCGCAAGCCACGCTTGGCTGGTTTGCACGTCGCTTTTCCGGAAGCGCGGCCGGGCGAGCGACCGAAGTCCCACCGGGGTCTCGGCTTGCTTGTCACCACCCTACATTGTCATGAATGATCCGGGCAAGGTGTCGCGATGACACACCGGTGAGACACGGTGGCGCGCTCCCCCATGGGATACCTGTAGGCTAACCGGCCGGTGACGCGACTGGGAGCCGAACGGGCTTCCCAAGTTTGCCGCACCGGCAGCCCTCGGCACGCCATTTGCCCATGCCCGCGTCACCATGGAATGGACCACGACTGCGGAAGTGGCTGTGATTGGCGGGGCCGTCGGGCTGGGCGCCTACTGTTTCTCCTGCGCCGTGCACGTGTGGCGCCGGCGAAATGCGCCGAATCGGGGTACTCGGGTGCCCGGCCGACTGCCGGGCGCAATCCGCCGGGGGGCGGGCGCGGTCATGCTGCCCGAAAACCTATCCCAAGCCGAGGTGGCCGGCGCCGTGGCCGGCACGTTGCTGAAGCGGCCGGGCAGGCCCGCGAACGTGGCCCAGGCCGTTTTTTTCCTCCTCGACTGCGATTACACGACCGGCGTGTGCCTGCCGGTCGACGGCGGCCGGACGATTGCCGAGGGAGCATAGCGCCGGCTGGTGACCGCGGGGGCATGCGCCGGCCTGCCGGGGCTGCGGGAACGGCCGCCTTCTGGTACACTGGCGTGGCAAGCGTTCACTCGCCTCCCTTCCATACCCCAAGGAGCCCGCCATGAAACGTTCCGTCACCCGTCGAACCTGCTTGAAGTCGGCCGCCGCGGCGGCCGGGAGTATCTTGATCCTGCCGGGCGGCCTTGCCCGGGCCTATGCCGCCAACGAATCGGTTCACGTGGGCGTCATCGCCACGGGCGGGCGCGGGGGTGCGAACCTCAACGGGGTCGCCGGCCAGCCGGGGGTTCATATCGCCGCGCTGTGCGATGCCGATCGGCCCCGCCTCGAGCACGCCGCGCGCCGTTTCCCCGACGCCCGCGCCACCACCGATTTCCGCGAACTGCTCGACGACCCGCGGGAACTCGACGCCGTCGTGGTGAGCACGCCCGACCATACCCACGCGCCCGCCTGCGTGCCGGCCATGAAGCAGGGACTGCACTGCTTCTGCGAGAAGCCGCTGACCCGCGACGTCCACGAAGCGCGCGTCATGACCGAAGTGACGGCCGAGAAGAACCTGGTTACCCAAATGGGCACGCCGGCGCGGGGCAACGAAGCGGTGATCCGCACCGTCGAGGTCATCCGCAGCGGCGCGCTGGGCGACGTCGTGGAGGCCCACTTCTGGACCAATCGCCCCATCTGGCCCCAGGGCTTCGACCGACCGCCGGGCGAGGACCCGGTGCCCGACTCGCTCGACTGGGACGCGTGGATCGGCCCGGCGCCGATGCGTCCGTTCAAGGCGAAGTGGCCGGAAGGGCATCCGGTGTACGACTTGCCTGCCAACCAGCAACGGGGCGGCCACGTGTACCATCCGTTCGTGTGGCGCGGCTGGTGGGACTTCGGCACCGGCGCGCTGGGCGACATCGCCCCGCACAGTTGGAACTCGGCCTACTGGGGGCTGGAACTCGGCGCGCCCGAAAGCGTCGAGGTGGTCGAGACGACCGGCCCGGTCACCGAGATGTTCCCCGCGGCCACGATCCTGCGATTCCATTTTCCCGCCCGCGGCCGTCGCGCGGCCGTCGACCTGTATTGGTACGACGGCGGGAAGTTTCCACCGGCCGACCTGCTGGGCGGCACCAAGCCGGCGCCGAACGGCTCAGTGATCGTGGGCACCGAGGCGGCGCTTGGCTTGGGGCGGAACTCGGTGGCCGACTTCGCCGACGTGCCCCGAACCCTGCGCCGGCCCGATGACATGTACACGGAATGGATTGCCGGCATCAAGGCGTCCGACCCGCAGCGGCCAAGCTGCCCGTTCGATTACGCCGGCCCGCTCACCGAAGCGTACCTGCTGGGCAACATCGCCCTGAAGATGGACCGGCGCATCGAATGGGACCCGGAGGCGTTCCGCATTACCAACTGCCCGGAGGCCAACCAGTACCTGAAGGCCGAGTACCGCTCCGGCTGGGGGCTTTAGCCCGCCTACATATACAGTTCGACGACGTCCTGGTCGTGCAGCACGTAGTCGCCCTTCACCTGGGTGCCGTCGTCGACGGCGCTGCCCCCCACGCGGGCGAACTTCAGGTCCTCGACGTAATCCTTATTCACGCGGTGGTCGCGTCTCGTACTGCCGATGTGCCGGGTGGTTTTGTTTTAATGCCCAGCGGGCCGATGCCCACGGGAAAGTACACGCCGCGCATGCCCAGGTAGCTCTCGGCGTAGTAGCGGCCGCGGTCCATGAAGTCCAGCAGCGGCGCGTGGTACGGAACCGCCTGCTCCAGGTGATTCGAGGAATACAGCCCGTAGGAAGGCGCGCCATGTGGTTATCTTGTGGTACTGCAACCGCCGGACCACAACACATAGCCCCCCCCGAAAGAGGTCGTGGTAATCCGCAAGCGCGGCCAGCGGCCACGCAAGCGTCGAGGCGGTCTCCCGGAACAGCATGCCTCCGTTTCATGTACCGCTTCTGGAAATGTCGCCGGGCCAAGAGCCGGGATTCTTATTGCCGTCAACAGTATGGCGTGCCTTAGGGCAGGATGAGCGCATGCCTTGCCGCGCCCGCTCCACGGCGGCTTTTTCCGCCTCAGTCGTACGCGCTGCGCGACGGCGGGCGGCGCTTGGCGTCGGGCTGGTCGGCCGGCTGGGGCGAGGGTTTCGTTGCGGCATCCGGCGCCTCGACCGGCGGGCCCAGGTAGGCCACTTCCACAAAGTACGCCCCGCGGTGCGTGCCGTCCGGGTCGAAAAGCCATGTTTGGAGCCGCGTCCGGCCCGCCGGAAGGTCCAACTCTACCGGCACGCCGGTGGCCCCGGGCGGAATGCGGACCGCGCCCGCCCGTTCGCCCACCTGCACCCGCGCCGACGTGGCTGGTATCGCGAACTTCGCCGCGGCCGGCCGCTCCCGCAGAGTCAACCGGTACCGCCCGGCACGCACCACGGCCACCGCCCAGTAGCCGTTGGCCGCCACGCGCTGCCGCACGTGGCTCTGGTGCCAGGGCACCGCCGGGCCGTGCCAATCGTGGCCGGTGAGCACGGTCGGGTTCGCCTGGGGGGCGCCCAGGGCAATGGGGTTCATCTCGTCGAAACGCTCCGATACGTCCTTGTACCACTCTTCATATTCGAAGCGCAGCCGGTCGCGCACCTCCGGATTTTCCGGGCCGATGTTGCGTTGCTGGCCGGGGTCTTCCACGATGTCGTACAGCTCGGTGCCGTTGACCAGCCGGTATTGATCGGTCATCACGGCCGAGTTGCGCCACGGCTGGGGCGGGCCGGGCCCGTGCGCTTGCACGAACAGCGTGCGGCGGAACCAATCCTCCAAGCCCACCAGCAGCGGCACCAGACTGGTGCCGTCGAACCGCACGTTTTTCGGGTAGCGCAGGTCGCACAGATCGAGCAGCGTGGGGAACAGGTCGATGTGCGCGGCGATCTGCGGGATGTCGCGGCCGCCCTTGAGGCGGCGCGGGAAGCGGATGAAGCACGGCACCCGGTGCCCGCCGTCGTAGGGTGAGCCCTTGCCGCCGCGTAGGACCACGTCGCCCGCGCGGCCGGAAGTGCCGTTGTCGATTAGGAAGACGACGACCGTATTGTCGGCGATGTGCAACTCATCGAGCCGCTGGAGGAGCCTTCCCAGGTTTTCGTCGAAGTTGGCGATCATGCCGTAGTATTGGGCCAACTCGCGGGGCACGCCGGCCTCGAGGTACGGTTCGGCGTATTGGGGAGGCACCTGGAAGGGCGCGCGGGGAACGTTGGCCGGAAGGTACGCGAAGAAGGGCCGCTGCCGGTCGGCCTCGATGAACCGGACGGCCGCGCGGAAGAAGACGTCGGTGCAGTAGCCCTGGTACTTCCGCCACGTGCCGTTGTGCAACAGCACCGGGTCGAAGTAGGTATTGTCCCAATAGTCGGGCGTGTGGCCGATGCCGCCCCCGCCATGCACGAGCGACTCGTCGAAGCCGCGGTCCATGGCGCGGTACGGGTAGTTGTCGCCCAGGTGCCACTTCCCGAAGATGCCGGTCCGGTAGCCGGCCTCGCGGAAGACCTCGGCCACGGTCGTTTCGCCGGCCCGCAGCAGCGACCGGCCCATCATTGGATACCACACGCCGGTTCGGGCGGCATAGCGGCCGGTCATCACCGCGGCGCGGGTGGGGGCGCCGGTCGGATCGACGTGGAAGCGGGTCAGCCGCAGGCTCTCGGCGTGCAGGCGGTCCAGGGCCGGCGTCCGCAGCACCGGGTTGCCGTGCGCGCCGAGGTCGCCGTACCCCTGGTCGTCCGTCATGATTAAAACGAGGTTCGGCCGTTGCCCTTCCGCATGGGCTGCCGCGCAAACCCACGCGACGAGCCACGCGGCCAGGCCGGCAATCAGAGGCCCGAAACCGGGAACGAGCATCCTATCCCTTGTGCAAGCCTTCGGTACAACCGGCAACCTGCGGGGGCCGGTCTCCGTTTGCGAACGGCGTCCAAGAGTGTTTCTGTACATGATGGCCTTCATGCCGGGTGCAGCTCCCGGGCGTCGATGGTCTCTTCGGCCAGCCAGGCGGCATAATGCAACGCCTGGCCCACGTCTTCCGGCTCGATGTACGGATAGGTTTCAACGATGTCTTCAACACTACATAAAGCCTTCGAGCACTTCAGAAGGAGCGGGACCGTAGGAGTGGGGCTCCATGGTGCAGGTGGCGCGGCCTTGAGTTAGCCCGCGCATGGCGTTCGAGTAGCCGAAAAGACTGGCCAGGGGGGCGTGGGCTTCGATGATGGTCGTATTGCCGCGCACGTGGGTGCCCTGGATCTGGGCGCGGCGCTGCTGAAGGTCGCTGACGATGTCGCCCACGCTTTCCTCCGGCGTGGTGACCTCCAGTCGCATGACGGGTTCGAGCAGGACGATGCCCGCCTCGCGCAGCGCCTTTTCAAAGGCGTCGGCGGCGGCGAAGCGAAAGGCCAGTTCGTTCGATTCGGTTTCGTGCGCCCGCCCGCCGGTTATGGTAATGCGTACTTTCATCAGCGGGAATCCGAGCGAGCCGCCGCCCTCGCCGCGCTCCTGCAGCACCTCGACGGCGGCCTGGAGCATCTCGGGGGGCAGGGTGACGCCGGCGGCGACGGTCACCACGACCGGCTGGGGCAAATCGGCCACGGGCTCCATGCGAATGGACAACTCGGCCGTGTGCGGCCGCCCGGCCATCATTCGGTGATGGCACGCCCCGGTGGCCTCGACGCACCGGGCGACGGTCTCCCGGTAGCTGACCCGCGGGTTGTGCACCTTCACGTTCAGGTTGAAGTCGCGCAGCAGCCGGTGCTTGATGATCTCCAGGTGCAGTTCGCCCATGCCGCTGATGAGCGTTTGTCCGGTTTCCTCGCTCTCGGTGGCACGGAACGTGGGGTCCTGCCGCTTGAGCATCTCGAGCACACCGGCCAGCTTTTTGCGTTCGGTGGACGATTCGGGCTCGATGGCCATTGAGATGACCGTTTCGGGGAAGGAGATGGATTCGAGCAGAATAGGGTGCTTCGGGTCGCAGAGGGTATCGCCGGTGATCGAGTGGCGTAGGCCGATCACGCCGACGATGTCGCCCGGCAGCGCCTCGGCAATCTGCTCGCGGCGGTCGGCCATCAACCGCCAGAGTTGGGGAACGTTTTCCTTTCTGTTCTTCCCTGGGTTCAGCACCCGGCTGTTCGCCTTCAGCGCGCCCGAGTAGACCCGCACGTAGTGCATGTCGCCGTGCTTATCGGCAACGATCTTGAACAGCAGCCCGCAGAAGGGTTCCTTGGGTTCGGGCTTGCGGGTGATTCTCCCCGCTTCGTGCCCCTTCTTGGGGGTGGTTTCGATGCCCTGAACTGGTGGCAGGTCGAGCGGGCTGGGCAGGTAGCGGCGCACGGCGTCCAGCAGCGGCTGAATGCCGACCCGGTCGAGCGCCGACCCGCACAGGACGGGCACCACCATGTTGTGCAGCGTGGCGTCGCGCAGCACGCGGTGGATCATTTCCGGCGGGATCGGTTCCTCGGCCAGCAGCCGTTCGGTCAATTCGTCGCTGAACAGGGAAAGCTGATCGAGCAGTTGGGCCCGCCACATGGCGGCGGCGTCGTCGGCTTCGGGCGGAATGTCCTGGACGGCGATTTCCTTTCCTTCCGATTCCGGGGGGAAGCAACGGAGCTTCATGTCGATCAGATCGACGACGCCGCGGAAGGGGTCGTGGAATTGAGGCGGGCCGTTGCCGAGCGGCATGTTGACCGGGAGGGGCTTGGCGCCGAGCCGTTTTTCGATTTCTTCGATGGTGGCAAAGAAGTCGGCCCCCTCGCGATCCATCTTGTTGATGAACGCTACCCGCGGCACGTGGTAGCGGTCGGCTTGGCGCCAGACGGTTTCGCTTTGGGCCTCGACGCCTTCGCGGGCGCTGAAGACGACCACGGCCCCGTCGAGCACGCGGAGGCTGCGTTCGACCTCGGCGGTGAAGTCGACGTGGCCGGGTGTGTCGATGAGGTTGATCGTCACGTCCTTCCAGGGGAAGGTGACCGCGGCCGAGGAGATGGTGATGCCGCGCTGCTGCTCTTCGGGATCGTAGTCGGTTTCGGTGGTGCCCTTGTCGACCTCGCCCATCCGATGCTTGTAGCCGCAATAGAAGAGCATCCGCTCGGTGACCGTCGTCTTTCCGGCGTCGATGTGGGCGACCACGCCGATGTTGCGAAGCTTGGTCAGGTCGGCAGACATGAACGGCTTACCAGGCGAAGTGCGCGAAGGCCTTGTTCGCCTCGGCCATGCGGTGGACGTTTTCCCGCCGGGTCATGGCGACACCTTGCTTGTTGTACGCCGCGACTAGTTCGTTGGCGAGTTTTTCATGGCTGGGTCGGCCTTTCTTCTCGCGCACGGCCAGGAGCATCCACCGGATGGCCAGCGACTGCTGCCGGCTCTTTTTCACCTGCATGGGCACCTGGTACGACGCCCCGCCCACGCGCTTCGAGCGGACTTCGATGTTCGGCTTCACGTTTTCCATGGCTTGCGTGAACACCTCGATCGGCTCGACGTCTTGGATGCGCTGGCCGATCACGTCGAGCGCGTCGTAGAACACCCGCAGCGCAGTGCTCTTCTTGCCGTCCCACATGAGGCAGTTGACGAACTTGCTGGCCAGGATGGATCCGTACTTCGGGTCCGGGGCGAGCTGCTTCTTACTGGAGGTAATTCGGCCCATGGAAAAACTCGCAGGGGGGGACTTGGGAAATGGGTATGCGTTCGGGGGAGGCGGGGCCGAGCATCGGTCGCAGCCGACATGCCCGACCTCCCCTCGGATGGGTCAGGAACTCCGTTTGGCGCCGTACCGGCTGCGCGACTGCTTCCGGCCGTCGACCCCGAGGGTGTCGAGCGAACCGCGAATGACCTGGTATCGCACGCCGGGCAGGTCGCGCACCCGGCCGCCGCGCACCAGCACGATCGAGTGCTCCTGGAGGCTGTGGCCTTCGCCGGGGATATACACGGTCACTTCTTTGCCGTTGGACAATCGCACGCGGCTGATCTTGCGCAGCGCGGAATTCGGCTTCTTGGGGGTCATGGTCTTTACCTGAAGACAGACTCCCCTCTTTTGGGGGCACCGTTCGAGGACAGGCGCCTTGCTGAACTTGCGCGGCTTTTTCCGCCGCCGGCGGACGAGTTGATTAATCGTTGGCATAGGAGCCCGTTGCTTCCGGAGATGCGAAATGGGTGATGTCTTACGTAAACCTATAATTATGGCCCTTTGCGGGCCGCTGTCAATGGGGCCAAGCTCGTTGGTGCCACCTCAATTGGCTGTAACCGCGGCCGGTAAGGGGACAGGTCCATTTTTCGGGCATCGTCTTTCCCTGAAGATAGCGTTTGTTGGCCGAAAAATGGACCAGTCCCCGGCCGGCCGCGGTTACAATTGGCTAGGTTATTTCGGAGTGCGAACTCACTCGCCGACCCCTTCTTCTTCGGTATCCTTCCCATCACTCTCGGCGGGGGCCTCGTCGCCACTGAGCATGGCATCGAGGTCCTGGGCCCCGACGTCACCCGACCCGTCGCCGCGTTTCGCCCCGTCGCCACCGGCGGCCTCGGACTGGTCGGCCGCTTGCGGGGCCGTGGCAGGGCTATCGAGTAGCGGGAAATGGCGCGAGAGGACACTTTCCTTTTCGGCGGCCAGGGCGTCGAGGGCCTCGGGGCGGATGCGCACCTCGGAATCCTGGTAGGTGTGGAAGCCGGTACCGGCGGGTATCAAGTGGCCGAGGATCACATTCTCCTTCAACCCGACCAGGCTGTCCACTTTGCCGGCCAGGGCGGCCTCGGTAAGGACCTTGGTGGTCTCTTGGAAGCTGGCCGCGGAGATGAAACTGTTGCTCTGGACCGAGGCCTTGGTAATTCCCAGCAATTGGGTGCTTGCGGTGGCCGGCTTGGGTCGGACGCCCCCCGCCGGAGTGCCGCCGAGCGACTCGATTTGCGCATTGGCCGCCTCGAGCGTTTCCTTCGGGACGATGGTGCCTTCGTCGAATTCGCTGTCGCCCGGCTCGGCGATTTTCATGCACCGGGCCAGCCGCACGTTCGCCTGCCGGAACTCGAACTTGTCCATCACGGCGCCGGGGAGCAGGTCGGTGTCGCCGATGTTCTCAACGCGAACCTTGCGAAGCATTTGGGCGACGATGATCTCGATGTGCTTGTCGTTGATTTCGACGCGCTGCGAGCGGTAGACGTTCTGGATCTCGCGCACGAGGTAATGCTGCACGGATTCCTCGCCGGAGATGCGGAGGATGTCGTGAGGCACGAGCGGCCCGTCGACCAGGGCCTCACCCGCCCGCACGGAGTCGCCGGCGTGCACCCGCAGATACTTCCCGTGCGAGACCAGGTGCTCGCGCTCGATGCCCGTCTCGCTGCGTACGATGATGGTCCGTTTGCCGCGGCGTTTCTCGCCGAGCAGTTCGACCGCCCCGTCGATCTCAGCGATGACGGCGGGGTCCTTGGGTTTTCGGGCTTCGAAGATTTCGGTCACCCGGGGCAGGCCGCCGGTGATGTCCTGGGTTCCGGCCGCCTCGCGTGGGGTCTTGGCCAGGAGGGTGCCGGCCGACACCAGCTTCCCCTCCTGGACTTCGAGGTTGGCCTTTTCGGGCAGGTAGTAGAAATCGAGGATTTTGCCTACCTCGTCTTCGAGGATGATCTGGGGGTGCAAGTCGCCCTTGTGTTCGGTGATGAGCATGCGGACCAACCCGCTGGGGTCCTTTTCCATTCGCATGGTCTCCCCCTCGACGATGTCCTCGAAGCGGACCTTCCCGGCCACTTCGGCCAGGACGGGCACGGCGTGCGGGTCCCATTGGCAAAGGATGGCACCTGCCTCGACCTGCTGGTTTTCCTCGACGAGCAGTTGCGCGCCGGCGGGAATCTCGTACTCTTCGAGTTCGCGCCCTTTGGGGTCCAGGAGGAGGATTTCGCCGTTTCGGGTGAGCACGACGTTCTGGCCGGCGTCGTTGCGTACGACCTTCAGCCGGGTGAACTTCACCTGGCCGGCCCGCTTCGAACGGATTTCGCTTTCCTCGACGGCGCGGGCGGCGGTTCCGCCGATGTGGAACGTCCGCATGGTCAACTGGGTGCCCGGTTCGCCGATCGACTGCGCCGCGATGATTCCCACGGCCAATCCCTCTTCGACCAAACTGCCGGTGGACAGGTCCATGCCGTAGCAGAGGGCGCACATGCCCAGGTGGGCGTCGCAGGTCAGGGGGCTGCGGACCTGGATCTTCTCCAGCCCCATTTCCTCGATCCGGCGAGCCACCTCGCCGGTGATCAGTTCGTTTTCGCGGATGAGGACTTCGTCGGTAATGGGGTTGACGATGTTCGCGCGGCTGACGCGCCCGCGGATCGACTCAGCTAGGCTCACCTCGACCTTCTCGCCGCGGTAGATGACGCCCTTGGTAATGGCCTGGGTGGTGCCGCAGTCGCCCATGGTGACGACGACGTTCTGGGCCACGTCGGCCAGTTTGCGGGTTAGGTAGCCGGAGTCGGCCGTCTTCAGCGCGGTATCGGCCAGGGCCTTTCGGGCGCCGTGGGTGGAGCTGAAGTATTCCAGCACGCTCAGCCCCTCGCGGAAGTTGGCCTTAATGGGCGTTTCGATGATCTTGCCCGACGGCTTCGCCATCAACCCCCGCATGCCGGCAAGCTGGCGAATCTGCTCCGTGCCGCCTCGGGCGCCGGACTGGGACATGAGGAAGATGGGGTTCACGTAGCCGGGAAACCGCCGGTCGTTTTGCAGTTCGTCGATCATCTCGGCGGTGATTTGGGTACGGGCGTGCGTCCAGGCGTCGAGCACTTGGTTGTAACGCTCGCCCTCGGTGATGATGCCCCGCTGGTAGAGCTTCATGATCTTCAGCACGGCCTTTTCGGCGGCGCCGATGATGCGGGCCTTGCTCGAGGGGGTGATCAGGTCGTCGGTAGCGAAGCTCAGGCCGCTCAGCGTGCTCTCGCGGAAGCCGAATTGGTTCATGTCGTCGAGCAACTCGATCGTCCGCCGGCGGCCCAGCAACTCGTAGCAGTCGGAAATGACGCCGGCGAGATCGGAGCCCCGCAACGGCAGGGTGTAGTAGGGCATGCCCTTGGGGAGGATGGAATTGAACAGCACGCGGCCGACGGTCGTGCCCACCAGGCCGCCGGTGCGGTCCTCATCCTGGCCCCGCACGTTGCGTGTCAGGGGCAGCCTCACGCGGATGGCGGCGTGGGTATCGACCGCCCCCAGCGAGTAGGCCAATTGCACCTCGTCCATCGAGGCGAAGGCCATGCCCTCGCCCTTCCGGCCCGACAGGGGGGAGGTGATGTAGTAGCAGCCCATAATCACGTCCTGCGAGGGGCTGATGATGGGCTTCCCATTGGCCGGGCTGAAAATGTTGTTCGTTGACATCAGCAGCGTGTGTGCCTCGACCTGGGCCTCGATCGACAGCGGCAGGTGGACGGCCATCTGGTCGCCGTCGAAGTCGGCGTTGAAGCCCTTGCACACCAGCGGGTGCAGCTTGATGGCGTTTCCCTCGACCAGGGTGGGCTCGAAGGCCTGAATGCCCATCCGGTGCAGCGTGGGAGCGCGGTTCAACAGCACGGGATGGTTCTGGATCACCTCTTCGAGGATGTCCCAAACCTCCTCGTCCTTGCGTTCGAGCATCTTCTTGGCCGACTTGATCGTATCGGCGTGCCCGAGTTCCTTCAGCCGTCGAATGATGAACGGCTGGTACAGTTCCAACGCGATTTTCTTGGGCAACCCGCACTGGTGCAGGCGCAGCGCCGGGCCGACGACTATCACGCTCCGGGCGGAATAATCGACCCGCTTGCCCAAAAGGTTCTCGCGGAACCGGCCCTGCTTGCCTTTGATCATGTCGGTGAGCGACTTCAGCGGGCGGTTGCTCGACCCGACGACGGGGCGCTTGCAGCGGTTGTTGTCGAACAGGGCGTCGACCGACTGTTGGAGCATTCGCTTTTCGTTCCGGATGATCACCTCCGGCGCGTTCAAGTCGACCAGTTTTTTCAGGCGATTGTTGCGGTTGATGATCCGGCGGTACAGGTCGTTCAGATCGCTGGTGGCGAAGTTGCCCGAATCCAGCAGCACGAGGGGGCGCAGGTCGGGCGGAATGACCGGGATGACGTCCAGCACCATCCACTCGGGGCGATTGTCGCTGTCGCGGATGGCTTCGACGATTTTCAGCCGGTTGATCAGGTCCTTCTTCTTCTGCTTCGAGCCGGTCTCGGCCAGTTCCTTGCGGAGGTCCTGCGAGAGCTTGACCAGGTCGAGGCCGGTCAGGAGCCGGCGGACGGCGTCGGCCCCCATGTCGGCTTCGAACGCGCCGCCGGGATACTTCTTGCGCTTTTCGCGATACTCCTCCTCGCTGAGCAGTTGGTGCGGTTCGAGGTCGGTGTCGCCAGGGTTGATGACGACGTAATCCTGAAAGTAGATGACCTTTTCCAGGCTGGTGGTCTTCATGGCCAGCAGGGCGCCCAGGCGGCTGGGCATGGCTTTGAAGAACCAGATATGCACCACCGGCGCGGCCAGTTCCATGTGGCCCATCCGCTTGCGGCGCACCCGGCTGTGGGTGATCTTCACGCCGCAGCGGTCGCAGATCATCCCCTTGTACTTCATGCCGCGGTACTTTCCGCAGGAGCACTCCCAGTCCTTCTCCGGACCGAAGATGCGCTCGCAGAAGAGGCCGTCCTTTTCCGGGCGGTACGTGCGGTAGTTGATCGTTTCGGGTTTCTTCACCTCGCCGAACGACCAGCTTCGAATATCGTGGGGCCGGGCGAGCGATATTTTGACGGAGGCGTAATCGTTGATCCGATCGTAAGTGGCTTCACCGATACTCACGGCGGCAACTCCTTGGGGCGTGGGTGCGGGGTACTGGGGTCCGAAGCGACCGGCTCCGGTCCGGCGGCTGAGGCATCGCCGGGGGGCGACGGGAGCGGGGCCGCCTTGCCGGAACGGCCCTGCCGGGTGCTTGGCCCTACGCGCGCCTCCCGCCCACACCCGGAAGCGGGAGACCCGGTGTCAAAGCCTTGCCTTTTCCAATTGCATGTTCAGCGCCAGGCCACGGACCTCATTGGTGAGCACGTCGAAGCTGGCGGGCGTTCCCGCCTCGAGCGTGTTCTCGCCCTTGACCATGGCTTCGTATATTTTCGTTCGCCCTTCCACGTCGTCGCTCTTGACGGTCAGCAGTTCCTGGAGGATGTACGCGGCCCCATAGGCTTCCAGGGCCCACACTTCCATTTCGCCGAAACGCTGCCCGCCAAACCGGGCCTTGCCGCCCAGCGGCTGCTGGGTAATGAGCGAGTAGGGGCCGGTGCTGCGGGCGTGGACCTTGTCGTCGACCAGGTGGTGCAGTTTGAGCATGTAGATGTGCCCGACGGTGGACAACTGCTCGAAGGGTTCGCCGGTGCGGCCGTCGTAAAGCTGGGCTTTTCCGGTGACCGGGAGTCCGGCTTCTTCGAGCGCGTTCCGGATGTCCTCTTCGCTGGCGCCGTCGAACACCGGGGTGATGGCCTGGAACCCGAGCCCGGCGGCGGCCCAACCCAGGTGGGTCTCCAGGATCTGCCCGACGTTCATGCGGCTGGGTACCCCGAGGGGGTTCAGCAGGATCTGCACCGGTGTGCCGTCGGCCAGGAAGGGCATTTCCTCCTTCGGGAGGATTTTGGCGATCACGCCCTTGTTGCCGTGGCGGCCGGCCATTTTGTCGCCCACCGAGATGACCCGCTTGGCGGCGATATACACCTTCACCATCTGCAAGACGCCGCTGCGCAGCTCATCGCCCCGTTTCATGGAGTTCAGCCGCCGCTCCTTGGCGTCGAAGGCCATCTCGACGCTCGGCCAGACGGTGTTGTAAATGGTTTCGATCTCTTCCCGGCGCTGGGGACTGCGGATGTCGAGGTGGTCGAGCGTGAACTGGTGGGCCTGCTCCGCCACGTAGCGGTGCTCCTGGCCTTCGACCAGCGGATTGCCGTCCTCGTCCTTGAGCTGGCACTCGAGGGCGGCCTCGATTTGGGCCACCAGCTCGCCGAAGGCCATGGCGATGTGCGCGTTCCCCTCGTCCTCGGCTTCCTTCAAGCCGGCCTCGAACGCCTGTCGCTCCTCCTCGGAGAGGCTCATGCGGCGCGAGAACTTCTGGGTGTGGATGACGATTCCCTCGACGCCGGAGGGCACCTCGAGCGAATCGTTCTTCACGTCCTCGCCGGCGCGGCCGAAGATGGCGTGCAGCAGTTTCTCCTCCGGGGTGAGTTCGGTCTTCGACTTCGGCGACACCTTGCCCACCAAGACGTCGCCGGGCCGCACATAGGTCCCCACGCGCACGATGCCGGATTCGTCGAGATTCCGGAGCATGCGTTCGCCGACGTTGGGGATATCGCGGGTGAATTCCTCGCGCCCGAGCTTGGTTTCGCGAATTTCAATGTCGAACTCTTCGATGTGGATCGAGGTGTAAGTGTCGTTTTCGACCAGTTCATCGCTGATGATGATGGCGTCCTCGAAGTTGAATCCGTCATAGGCCATGAAGGCGGCGAGCACGTTGCGCCCCAGCGCCAGTTCACCCGCATAGGTCGCCCCGCCGTCGGCGATCACCTGGCCCCTGTCGACCTTCTCGCCCGGCTGGACGATCGGCTTCTGGTTCTGGCACGTGCGCTCGTTCAGTCCGACGAACTTGCGCAGCGGGTAGATGTCGCCGCCGATTTCGATGCGGTTGGCGTCGACGTAGGTGACGGTGCCGTTGCGGCGGGCCCGGACGATCATGCTGGAATTGCGGGCGGCGTCTTTTTCCAGGCCGGTCGAGACCAGCGGCGGCTCGGTGACCAGCAGGGGGACGGCCTGCCGCTGCATGTTGGCGCCCATCAGGGCGCGGTTGGCGTCGTCGTGTTCGAGGAAGGGGATGAGTCCGGCCGAAACCCCCACCATCTGGCATGCGGCAATGTCGATGTACTGCACGCGGTCAATCGGCACCATAAGGACGTCGCCGCGGTGGCGGGCGATGAGCCGCTCGCCGACCAGCGAGCCATTTTCCATGGGGGCGTCGGCCGGGGCCAGGACGGCTTCGTGCTCCTGATCTGCCCGCAGCCATTCCACCTTGTCGGTCAACTTCCCGTTTTCGACCTTCTGGTAGGGGGCCGAGAGGAAACCGTATTCGTCGACCCCGGCGTAAATGGCCAGGCTGGAGATCAGGCCGATGTTGGTGCCTTCGGGCGTTTCGATGGGGCAGATGCGGCCGTAGTGCGAGATGTGCACGTCGCGCACCTCGAATCCCGCCCGCTTGCGGTTGAGCCCCCCCGGCCCCAGCGCGCTGAGGCGCCGCTCGTGGGTGAGCATGGACAGGGGGTTGGTCTGGTCCACCACCTGCGAAAGCTCCCCGCGGCCGAAGAAGTACTCGATGGCTGCGGAGATGCTCTTCGGGTTGACCAGACTGCGCGGTGTCATATCTTCGACGTCTTTGAGGCTCATCCGCTCCTGCACGGTGCGGCGCAGCTTGAGAAACCCCTTGCGCAGCTCGTCAGAGGCCAACTCGTCGATGGTCCGCACCCGGCGGTTGCCCAAGTGGTCGATGTCGTCGACAAAGGCCCTCGGATCGCCGTCGCGCAGGCGGACGAGGTACTGGATCGCGGCGATGAGGTCCTCCGCCCGGAGGGTCATCTCGTCTTCCGGAACATCCGTCCCCAATTTGCGGTTGATGCGGAAGCGGCCGACGCGCCCCAGCCGGTAACGGTTGGTGTCGTAGAACTTCTCTCGGAAGAGGGCCTTCGCCTTCTCCAATTGGGGGGGATTGCCCGGTCGCAGCCGCTGGTAAATCCGAAGCAGGGCTTCCTCGTGGCTGCTCGTGGCATCCTCGGACAGGGCGTTCAGCAAGAGCGGCCCCCTCGGGGCATCCATTACCTCAATTTCCTCGATGCCCGACGTGCTGATCAGCTCGGCCAAGTTCTTGGTGATCTTGTGCCCGCACTCGACGATGATCTCCCCGGCCCGTTCGCTTTCGGCCGGATAGACGACATCGCCGACGGCCAGCTTTCCCTCGATCTTGCCGGCGCTGCGGCCGCCGGCGGTCGCTTCCTTGCGCGTCTCGTAAAAGGTGCGGATCAAGTCGGCGCTCTCGCTGAACTTCGGGTCCATGGCCCGCAGCAGCGTCATCACCGAGAACTTGCCGCTCTGGTCGATGCGGACGACCAGCGTTTCCTTCCGAGTGACGTTCAGTTCGATCCAACTCCCCCGCTCGGGGATGACCCGGCAACTGTGCAGCTTCCGCTCGCTGGTCCCCTCGGCTTCCAGGACGAAATCGATGCCGGGCGAACGGTGAAGCTGGGAAACGACCACGCGCTCGGCGCCGTTGATGATGAACTCGCCGCCGCCGAGCATGATGGGCATGTCGCCCAGGTATACCTCCTCTTCCACCGGCTCCTCCTTGCTCAGGCGGAGCCATACCCGCAACGGGCGCCCGTAAGTCAACCGGAGTTGGCGGCATTCATCGGGCTCGTAGCGGGGTTTGCCCAGCTCGTACTTGATGTACTCGATCTGCAGCGCCTTGTCGTAGCTCTCAACGGGGAAAATCTCGCGCAGCACCCCCTCGATACCCTGATCCTGCCGCTCGCCCGAGGGGGTATCGTACTGCAGAAACGCTTCGTAGCTTCGCGTCTGGATGTCCGTCAGATCGGGGACGGCGTGCAACGGGCGAAGGCTGCCGAAATGCCGCTTCTGCTCCGGTTGCTGGCGTCGTTGGGCCGGGATTGCCATCGAGGGTCGAACTCCTACGATACGAATGGGAAACGGGCTCGACCGCCGGGGCGGGCAGCGGCGCCGCCCCGGCGCGGTCGAGACCGGGAAACCTGAACGATACGTGCGGGAATGCTCAGCCGGCCGGCTTGATCGAGACGGTCGCGCCGGCTTCCTCCAACTTGGTCTTCAGGGCCTCGGCATCGTCTTTCGAGATTCCCTCCTTGACCTTCGCGGGGACGCCCTCGACTAGGTCCTTGGCTTCCTTCAGCCCCAGACCGGTCGCCGCGCGGACCTCCTTGATCACGCCGATCTT
Organism: Planctomycetaceae bacterium; assembly: GCA_003561895.1. GTDB lineage: Bacteria > Planctomycetota > Planctomycetia > Pirellulales > Thermoguttaceae > PWXP01. The sequence continues at coordinate 16,866 of PWXP01000493.1, forward strand.
CTTCTCGCCGAAGCCCTCGAGGACCACGTCGAACTCGGTCGGTTCCGCCGCCGCCTCGGCGCCGGCTTCGGCGCCCGGCATGGGGCCGGCCATCATCACTCCGCCGCCGGCCGCCGGCTCGATGCCGTGCACGTCCTTCAAGTAGTCGCTGAGTTCCTTCGCTTGCTTGAGCGTCAACTCGACGATCTTCTCCCCCAGTTCTTTCGTCTGTTCGGAGTATTCCACTGCGGTGTCTGTTGCCATAGTACCTTGGGTCCTTTCTCAACTTGGCGTCGATGGGCAGCCGCCGCTTCTGGCATAAAACGGCGCCCGCCGGCACGGATGGATCCACGAATGGGTATAGTTTGTAACACCAGGGCAGGTTGCCCTGATCGCTTCGAACGTTCTCCGGAATGCGTCTTTTCCCGGCATGCGCCGGGCGAAGCGGGACGGCCCGGTCAGGCCGCCTCCTCTTCCTCGTTGCTCTTCTGCTCGATCTGGCTGGCCAACGCGCCGCCGACCGAGCCAAGCTGGCCGGCCAAGCGGGCGCCCGGGGCCAGCACCTGGCCCAGGAGAATGCTCAACTGCTCCTCACGCGTGGGCCATTTGCTTACCTGTTCCACCAGCTCCGGCGTGAGCCGCTCGCCGTCGAGCACGCCGCCGCGGGCCTCGAAGGCCTTGTATTCGTCCTTCTTGGCAAGCCGCATCACTTCCTTCGCCAGGGCCACGATGTCTTCACCGCCCCAGCAAATCGCCGCCGAGCCGGCCACGCCTTCGAACATCGGCGCCAGGGGGGTCCCGTCGGCGGCCCGGGCGGCCAGGCTCTTCTTGACCACCAGGAGGTTGATGTCCTTACTCGACAGTTGGGCGCGGAGGCTGTTGTCGGCGTTCGCGTCGAGGCCGACCACGCTAACCAGCAGGGCGTCGTGCACGCCGGCCAGCCGTTGGCGAAGGTCCTCAGTAATCAGATTCTTGACATACTTGCTCATGGCGATTTCCTTCAGGCAGCCAAAACGCGCACGCTGGGACTCATCGTGGCGCTGATTGCAATTCCTTTGACGTATTGGCCCTTCACGGCGGCGGGGCGCATTCCGGCCACGTGCCTCATGAAGGCCCGTATGTTCTCCGCCAGCTTCGGTTCGTCGAAGCTGAGTTTGCCCACCACGGCGTGGACGATTCCGCCGGAATCGTTGCGGAACTCGACCTTGCCCGCCTTGTACTCCTTGACCACCTTACCCACCTCGGGCGTCACCGTTCCGGCACGGGGCGAGGGCATCAGGCCGCGCGGGCCGAGGACCCGGCCGAGCGGACCCACCAGGCCCATCATGTCCGGGGCGGCGATACAGACGTCGAAGTCGAGCCATCCGTCCTTGATGCGGGCGGCGAGTTCCTCCCCGCCCACCTCGTCGGCCCCGGCTTCCGCAGCTTCGGCCACCTTGTCGCCCTTGGCGAACACGATCACGCGCAACGTGCGGCCAATGCCGTGCGGCAGCACAATCGAGCCGCGAACGATCTGGTCGGCCTGCTTGGGATCCACCCCCAGGCGCATCGCGATCTCGACCGACTGGTCGAACTTCGTGGTGTTGAACGACTTCAGCACGCCGACGGCTTCCTCCAGCGGCAGGGCCTGACCAGCCGGCGCCTTCTTTGCCATGGCCTGCATTCGTTTGGATTGCTTCATATTAGTTCCCTCCTAGCCTTCGACCAGTTCCAGGCCCATGCTCCGGGCGGTCCCGGCGATCTGCCGCCGGGCGTTTTCGGCCTCGCGGGCGTTCAGGTCCGCCGCCTTCGTCTTGACGATCTCATCGAGTTGGGCCACCGTTACCTGGCCAACCTTCTCCTTGTTCGGTACGCCGGACCCCTTGGCAATGCCCGCCGCCTTCTTCAGCAGGGCCGCGGCGGGCGGGCTCTTGGTGACGAACTCGAAGGTGCGGTCATTGTACACCCGCACCACCACGGGAATCGGCATGCCCCCGGCGTCCTTCGTCCGCTCGTTGAACTGCTGAACGAACTGCCCGAGGTTGATGCCGTATCGCCCCAGCGACGTGCCGACCGGCGGCGCGGGCGTGGCCTGCCCGCCGGGAATCTGAAACTTCGCTTGACCTGCAAGTTGTTTAGCCATGGTTCTTCGTGCTGTCGGTGTTGTGCCGCGGAGGGGCTCCCTCGCGTGGGGGAGCCGGCCTGCCCTAAAACTTCTCAATCTGCCAGTATTCGAGGGTGACCGGCGTACTGCGGCCAAAAATGTTGATCATGACCGTCACCTGGCCGTTCGCCTGATCGATGCTCTCCACTTCGCCCTCGAAGCTCTCGAACGTCCCCTCCTTGATCTTCACCCGGTCGCCCGCCTGGAAGCCGATCTCCAGTTTCGGCTGCTTCTCCTCCTTCTCCTCCTTCTTAGCCAAAATGGCGTCGACTTCGTGAGGCAGCATGGGAGTGGGGCGGCCCGTGGCCCCGGTGAAATCGCCGATGCCCGGCGTGTCCCGCACCAGGAACCACGTATCGTCGGTAATCTCCATTTGGACAACGAGGTACCCCGGATACAGCTTTCGCTTCACCACCCGCCTCTTCCCGCCCTTCAGGTCGGTTACCTTTTCGGTCGGGACGATGATGTCGCCAAAGTAGCAATCGAGCCCGGCAATCTTAATCCGCCGCGCCAGGGTCTCGCGAATCGAGTCCTCCCGGTTGCTCTGCACCTTGAGGATGTACCAATCCATGTTGGCGGACTTGGATTCGGCCTCGGCGGGCGCGCTTTCCGCGCCGGCCGGCGGCGCCTCCGGCTCTGGAGCCGTGTTGCCGGTTTCGTGGGCAGCCTGCGTTTCGTTCAGTTCGGTCATGTCATTCGGTTGATCATTCACGCCGGGGACCTCCCGCGCGGACGGTTGCCCGCCATGCTGCATATCTTGCTACTACCGATGGGCCATCGCCCCAATCGGCGGCACTACCCTGCGCCCCCGCGGCGCCGCCGTACCGGGCGTTCTAAAGGATCCCCCATGTCGGGAAGGCATTGGTCCGCGACCATCGCCCATGGCCGGGACCATCGCGAGGACGACCATCGCAATACGCGCCACCGGCAAGGGGCGGCTCGAACGGCTCGGGATCGGGCAGGAGACTTTGTTCCTCTTGGCCTCCACGAATGATCCCCAGCGTCCGGAAGACGCCACTCCAAAACAGGTCGAACAGGGTCAGGATTGTGGCCAGCACGAAGATCGTGATCAGCACGACCACCGATGCCCGAATCAATTCGCTCCGCGTCGGCCAGGAGACCTTGTTCATCTCCGCCTCGACGGCGATCAGTAAATCGGCCACCGCGGGCACGTTGACGATGCGATAGGCGATCCACACGCTCACGGCCAGCAGGGCGGCCGAAATACCGTAGCGGAGCGCCGGCTGCACCTGGTCCAAGGTTTCGCTTAGGCGCCAGCAGCCGATGGCAACGACCAGGGCGATCGCCGCGAAGGTCACCTGGCGCGCAATGCGCCCCTGGCTTCGTTTGTAAATACCCGTCTGGCCTAACTCCCGGAGAATCGCGATCACTCGGATAGCCCCCCTTACCAAAAATGTGCGGTCGTCACAAACAGGGGCGGGGGGACTCGAACTCCCAACCGCCGGTTTTGGAGACCGGTGCTCTACCAATTGAGCTACACCCCTAAGCCTCAGCGGCACACGCTCCCACCGGAAGCTCGGCCTTCCGCCGCGGAAGACTCCGTACCATCGGCCACTGCCGTTGTTTCCTCACTTCAAAATCTTGGTGACCACCCCGGAGCCGACCGTACGGCCGCCTTCGCGAATGGCAAAACGCACGTTCTCTTCCATGGCGATCGGCGCGATCAGCTCGATTTGGAGCTTGACGTTGTCGCCGGGCATGCACATTTCCGCGTCGCCCAGCAGGTTCGCCGTGCCGGTCACGTCGGTAGTGCGGAAGTAGAACTGGGGGCGGTAGCCGCTGAAGAACGGCGTATGCCGGCCGCCCTCGTCCTTCGAGAGCACGTAAACCTCGGCCTCGAATTGCGTGTGCGGCGTAATGGAGCCGGGCTTGGCCAGCACCTGGCCGCGCTCGATTTCGTTGCGCTTGACCCCCCGGAGCAGGCATCCGACGTTGTCGCCCGCAACCCCCTCTTGCAGCAACTTGTTGAACATCTCCACGCCGGTGCAGGTGGTCTTCCGCGACTGCTCCCCGAACCCGACGATCTCGACCTCCTCGCCCACCTTGATCACCCCTTGCTCGACGCGCCCCGTGGCCACCGTGCCGCGGCCCTCGATGGAGAACACGTCTTCGACCGCCATGAGGAACGGCTTGTCGGTGGCGCGGGTGGGCTCGGGAATGTACGCGTCGATGGCATCCATCAGTTCCTGGATGCACTTGGTCTTTTCCGGGTCGGTCGGGTTGTTGTATGCCGACAGGGAGTCGCCCCGAATGATCGGCACATCATCGCCCGGAAACGCGTAGCTGGAAAGCAACTCCCGAAGCTCCAACTCCACCAGTTCAAGCAACTCCTCGTCGTCGACCAAGTCGACCTTGTTCAGGAAGACCACCAGGGCGGGGACATTCACTTGGCGGGCCAGGAGTACGTGCTCGCGGGTTTGGGGCATCGGCCCGTCGGCCGCGGACACCACCAGGATGGCCCCGTCCATCTGAGCCGCCCCGGTGATCATGTTCTTGATGAAGTCGGCGTGCCCGGGGCAGTCGATGTGGGCATAGTGCCGCTGGTCGGACTCGTACTCGACGTGGGCGACGGCGATCGTCACCGTCTTGGTCGTGTCGCGGACCGTCCCGCCCTTGGCGATGTCGGCATAGGACTTGAACTTTGCCAAGCCCTTTTTCTGCTGCACCGCCAAGATAGCGCCCGTCAATGTGGTCTTGCCGTGGTCGATGTGACCGATAGTCCCCACGTTGACGTGAGGTTTCGTCCGTTGGAATACTTCCTTGGCCATGTTTGCTGGTTCTCCCTGCGTCTAACGAAGCGGGTCGTTCTAAATACCTTGGCCGGACCACCGCCCGGCCCACACAAGAGCTGCTGATGGGATTCGAACCCATGAACCTCGTCCTTACCAAGGACGCGCTCTACCAACTGAGCTACAGCAGCCCAGGAACCCCTCAAAGGTTCCGTGGAACCTCCGATTCTGTCCCAAACGTGTTCTGCGCGAAATCGCCCTCGTTCTCTCGACCCTCGGCTCCCGGACCTGCCGGCAGAGCGGGTGAAGGGAGTCGAACCCTCGTAGGTAGCTTGGAAGGCTACTGCTCTACCGTTGAGCTACACCCGCGCCATCAACCCCTCTACGGGCTAACCCATCCTCCCCCCCAATATCTTCCGCCCCGGTGGCTTCGTATCGGTCTTCTCTTTTTCGCCAGTGGGGGGTGCAGGATTCGAACCTGCGAAGGCATTGCCATCAGATTTACAGTCTGACCCCTTTGACCGCTCGGGAAACCCCCCTCCGGTAAGCTAGCGGAGGGACTTGAACCCACAACCTGCTGATTACAAATCAGCCGCTCTGCCCATTGAGCTACGCTAGCCGATCGCCCACGCCGCGCGCACGAATCCGTTAGTATAGCTTACTGCATCGCACATGCAAGCCGGGCAAACCAGAAAAATCCTCTCCTCGCCCACGGTTCCGGGAAAAACCGGCCGCCAAATTAACTCTAACTGGGGGAATGCCACAGGCTTACAGTGCCTCAGCAGGGTGCAAGTTTACCCAATGGGACTGCAACACCGACGGGACTCTCTCGCAAGACTCTGCATTTTCCCATCTTGCCCGCCATGCGTCAAGCCCTCGCGAATAATCTTTTTCGCCGGCAGCCACTGAGGCCCGGAACAGAGTGCACAAGCAGGAAATCGGCAACTCTGCCCTTGAGCCGATTCGGCTCGCGCGCCATCATAGTGATGGCGCACCGCTGACTGCCTCAACAACGGCTCGCCAACGAGTTGCAGCGGCCGCCGCCTACCCTACCAGACGGCCCACCCCGGCGCGCCGTGACCGACGGCGCTGCCGAACAATCTCGCCCCACGGGTTGACTCTCCCTAAGGAGGCCGTAAACTTTCTCGCGAAGTGATCGGCTTTCTCGCGTGGGTACCGCCGTGCCCTCCCCCCGCGGGGCAGCTCGGCCTGGAAAACTGAAGGCGCGCTTGCCGGAACCGTTCCGGCCAAGCGTCGGGCGTTTGCCGGAAACATTTGGCGTTCGCCCCGCGCTGTGCGGGGGAATCGTTTCGCCACGACTCAAAGAATCTGAAAAACAGGAGAAGTAGTGTGAGTACAAAGAACAAGAAGTTATTGGCCTGGGTAGCGGAAGTCGAGGCCATGTGCCAGCCCGATCGGGTCGAGTGGGCCGACGGCACGAAGGCCGAGTACGACCGCCTGATGCAACTGATGGTCGACGGTGGCGCGGCCACCCGGCTGAACGACGAACTTCGCCCGAACAGCTACTTGTTCCGGAGCGATCCGAGCGACGTCGCCCGCGTCGAGAACCGCACCTACATCGCGTCGCGCAAGCAGGAGGACGCCGGGCCGACGAACAACTGGATCGATCCGGTTGAGTTGAAGAAGACCATGACGGAGCTTTACACCGGCTGCATGAAGGGGCGCACGATGTACGTGATCCCCTTCTCGATGGGGCCCATCGGGTCGCCCATTTCGAAGGTAGGCATCGAGATCACCGATTCGCCCTACGTGGTGGTGAACATGCACATCATGACCCGCGTGGGCGACAAAGTGCTCAAACACCTCGGCGAACAGGGCGAGTTCATCCCCTGCCTCCACTCGGTCGGCGCCCCGCTGGCCGAGGGCCAGGCCGACGTGCCCTGGCCGTGCGCCCCGATCGAGCAGAAGTACATCGCCCACTTCCCCGAGGAGAACCTCATTTGGTCGTACGGTTCGGGCTACGGCGGCAACGCGCTGCTGGGCAAGAAATGCCTGGCGTTGCGCATCGCCTCGAACATGGCTCGGCGGGAGGGCTGGATGGCCGAACACATGCTCATCCTCCGGTTCACCAGCCCCGAGGGCCGGCGCTTCCACATTGCCGGGGCGTTCCCCTCGGCCTGCGGGAAGACGAACCTAGCCATGCTCCTGCCGACTATTCCCGGCTGGAAGTGCGAAACCATCGGCGACGACATCGCCTGGATGAAGATCGGCCCGGACGGCCGCCTGTACGCCATCAACCCGGAGGCCGGCTTCTTCGGCGTGGCGCCGGGCACCAGCATGAGTTCGAACCCCATGGCCATGCGCACGCTGGAGAAGAACTCGATCTTCACCAATTGCGCCCTGACCGACGAGGGCGACGTCTGGTGGGAGGGGATCGAGCGGCCCTGCGACCACGCGATCGACTGGAAGGGGAACTCGTGGACCCCGGTCTCGGGCGCCGTCGCGGCGCACCCGAACGCCCGGTTCACCACCCCGGCCGCCCAATGCCCGGTCATCTGCGACGCCTGGGACAATCCGGCGGGCGTGCCGATCGACATTTTCATCTTTGGCGGGCGGCGGACCCGCACCGTGCCCCTGGTCACCCAGGCATTCGATTTCGACCACGGCGTGTTCATGGGCGCCATGGCCGCCTCGGAGACCACCGCCGCCGCGCTCGACGTCGGGCAGACACTCCGCCGCGACCCGTTCGCCATGCTCCCCTTCTGCGGCTACAACATGGCCGACTACTGGACGCACTGGTTCGCCATGGGCAACCGGCTGGGCGAGCACGCGCCGGCCGTGTTCTACGTGAACTGGTTCCGCACCTCGCGCGACGGCCGCTGGCTGTGGCCCGGCTTCCGCGAGAACAGCCGCGTGCTGAAGTGGATGTGTCAGCGGGTGGCCGGCGAAGTGGGCGCCCGCGAAACCCCCATCGGCAACATGCCGGTAGACGGCGACCTGGACCTCTCCGGCCTGGACATCGACCCGCAGGACATGGCCGAACTGATGGAGGTCGACAGCGCGGCGTTCCACGCCGACCTCGACGACGCCGAGGCGTTTCTGGCCAAGTTCGGCGACCGGGGGCCCGCACGCCTGCGGGAACAGCTCGAGGCGCTGAAACGGCGCCTCGCATAACCTTGACCGAGCGATGCGCGACGCGATCAACAGAATCGAGGGCATTGGCGCGTACCTCGCGCCCCAGCCGCTGGTGACCGTCCTGGGAGTGAAGTACCTTCACCTGCGCATGGAGGACGGCAGCGACCTGTACGTAACCGAGCGCGGGCTGCCCTTCACCAAGTGCCTCATGCCCGAAAACCACTGGGCCGACGACCGGTGGATGAAGTTCCACGGCGTCCGCCTGCCCGGCACCAGCGCGGTGCACCGCGTGACGACCAAGAAGATCGACGGTCGCGCGAAGGAGATTGTCATCAAGTGGAACCGCATGGGGCAGGACATTCCGGGCGAGACGCAGGTGCAGGCCGAGGAGGCCGGCGCAGAGTTCAACAGCCCCTTCCTGGAGTTCAGCCTGGTATACGAGTTGCACAGCACGCGGTTCGAGCTGCCCGGCCGGTTTTACACCCACAAGCCGCTGGCCATCTACGTGCCCCGGAAGTACGTCAAGGCCGAGCAACTCGGCCGGCGGCAGCACCGGATGCAGGCCATCGAGCGGAGCCACCGCGAGATCCCGATCGACTGGAACCGGAACTACGCCGTCATTTACGAGTGGCTGAAGGGTATCGACGCCGTCGAGGCCCACCGCAAGGGCCTGCTCGAAAACCGGGCCCTGGCCGAGTTGGTCGAGCGGGCCAAAAACGACTTGAACGCCAAGGGGTTCGTGGTCAGCGACAACAAGCCGCAGCACATCATTGTGCGCCCGGCCGGCAACGGCCACCTGGCCACCGACCGCTGGGGCAAACTCCTGTACGGCCTGGTCGATTTCGAGCTTCTGCGGCGCACCCCGGTGCGGGAGGAGCGGCTGCGCGCCGAGAAGCGGCAGGAATACCTGGTGCGCCAGGCCCACCGGTTCGAGCCCCGGGAGCGGTTCCCCCCGGGACTCGCCCCGGTTAACATCCTGGGAGTCGATTACGTCTACGGCCAGGTTGAGAGCACCGGGGGCGGGCTGTGGGTGGTGGGCCGCGACCCGATGCTGTTCGACTACTTCCTCCCGGAGAAATGGCGGCGCACCCCCCGCACCCGGCTCAGCTCGGCCTACGAGGTGTACGAAACGGTTACCCGGGACAACGTGCACGTCGTGTGGCGCGTGTCGCGCGTCGGTCAGATCCCCGACGCCGACCCCTTCGTCCGCCGCGAAAAACGCATCCTCGATTACGGTTACAACAGCCCCTTCCAGGAATTCTCCGTCGCCATGGAACTGGCGCGCCAGGGCATCGAAACCACCTATCCGCGCGCCATCTACATGACCGGCCACCGGTCGACCGTCTCCTCGTCGCTGGTCGACGACAGCCGGTACGAAAGCCACGCCGCGCTGCGAACCCCCGAGGGGCACCCCATCCTCAGCCGGCAGCACGAGTACGTGACCATTTGGGGCTACTGGAACGGCCCCGACGACGCCCTGGCCGTGAAGGACGAGCCCGTCTACACGGGCATCGACGCCCTGGCGGCCTACCGCGAAGGCCGCCTCAGCCAGCGCGGCTACGTGAGGGTGATGCGCGCCGCCAAGCACCGCATGGCCGCGGCGGGCGTCGAGGACCTAAGCCTGCGCGGCACCCACCTGCTGTTGTCGATCGACCGCCAGGGGCGGCTCGCCACCGACGAGACGGGCCTCCCGCTGATGCGCATCTGCAACTTCGAACTGCTCAAATGCGGGGCCGCCGGCAAGCCGTGAGGGTGCACCGTCAGTCGCTACACACGCTCGATCGAGGTTGCGGGTGTGGGGGGCAATTATGCTTCGGCGGCAATGCTGCTTTGCCTGGCAGGAGATCGCGCTGGTCTCGGCGGTGGAATCCGCATTTCGGAAAGTAGCTGTTCACAGGGGGAC
>PWXP01000175.1 GCA_003561895.1 Planctomycetaceae bacterium
TCGAAACTTGAGGAGGTTCTTCTTTAGTACGAGAGGATTTAGAAGGACGTCCCTCTGGTGTTCCTGTTGTCGCGCTAGCGGCACGGCAGGATAGCTAAGGACGGAAAGGATAAACGCTGAAGGCATATAAGCGTGAAGCCCGCTCCAAGATCAGGTTTCGTAAGCGCTAACGCGCGAAAGCCCCCTGGAAGACGACCAGGTCGATAGGCCGGATGTGTAAGCACAGCAATGTGTTCAGCTAACCGGTACTAACGGGCGAAAGCTTGGCCACATGTATCCAACGCTCCAGCCATGAGCTTTCCGCCGCCGCCCGGGCAATCCAGCCCGGCAAGCGGCCGAAAGGAGCGCTCGATGAGAGTTCCGCGCCGAAGGCTACCCGCCGAAGGCAAGGGAACTCGCCACTTGACCACAACCTGGCGCCGGGGCCTGAAACACGGCCCCCGCGCCCCTTTCCGGCGACCAGATCCGAAAGGCCACACCCGTTCCCATCCCGAACACGGAAGTTAAGCTTTCGGAGCCGATGGTAGTACCGCAAGTGCGAGAGTAGGTGTTGCCGGATTTTGTCCACGCCCCCGGGTTCCCTCGCGGAACCTGGGGGTTTTTTTTTGCCCCGCTCCGCTGGAGCCCCGCTTCAGCGGGCGCGCCGGAGTTCACGCGTCAGCAAACAGCCACTCGCCCTACCGCGCGAAAGAGCGTACAATACAACTTGGACGCCGGTGGAACGCCGCGCCAGGCTCGTCCGCCGTCGACTTCTGGTACTTCCGTTTATGGGTGCGGCTTACGCCAATGTAGCAGGCAGCCGCCGCCGTGTGCCGTCCGCCGGCAAAGCAGTTTGCCCCGGAACCGGAAGAGCCCAATTTCATTGTCTGCACGCGCTGCCCCAATCCCCTATATTCCCGCCAGGGAGGGCCCTGAAGTGTTCCAACTCGTCAGCCCGTACCGACCCGCCGGCGACCAGCCCCCGGCCATCGGCGCGCTGATTGAGGGTCTGCGCGAAGGCCGCGAGCACCAGGTGCTTATGGGCGTAACCGGCTCGGGCAAGACGTTCACCATGGCCAACGTCATCGAGACGTTGGGACGGCCCACGCTGGTGATGTCGCACAACAAGACGCTGGCCGCGCAGCTTTACTCAGAGTTCCGCGAGTATTTCCCCCACAACGCCGTCCACTATTTCGTCAGCTACTACGACTACTACCAGCCGGAAGCCTACATCCCGCAACGCGACATCTACATCGAGAAAGACGCCTCGATCAACACCGAAATCGACCGCCTGCGCCTGGCCGCCACCAGCGCCCTGGTCAGCCGTCGCGACGTGATCATCGTGGCCAGCGTTTCGTGCATCTACGGGCTCGGCTCGCCGGAAGACTACCGCGCGATGATGGTGACTCTGGAACCGGGCCAAATCGTCGACCGCGACCACGTGCTGAGCAAGCTGATCGACATCCAGTACGAGCGGCACGACGTCGAGTTTCAGCCGGGCCGGTTCCGCGTGCGGGGCGATTGCGTCGAGGTGTGGCCCAGCTACGAGCAGTACGCCTGCCGGATCGAGTTCTGGGGCGACGAGGTCGAGCAGCTATCGTTGATCAACCCCACCAGCGGCGAGGTGCTCGAGCGGCAACAGCGGCTGTTCGTCTACCCAGCCAAGCATTTCGTCCTGCCTGAGGAGCGCATCGAGGGCGCGGTGGCCGAAATCCGCAAGGAACTGGCCGAGCGTCTCGAGCAACTCAAAGGCCAGGGCAAGCTGCTCGAGGCGCAGCGCCTCAGCGCCCGAACCCGGTTCGACATCGAGATGCTGCAAGAGGTAGGCTACTGCCCGGGCATCGAGAACTACAGCCGCCCGCTTTCGGGCAGGCCGCCCGGCTCGCCGCCCGACACGCTCTACAGTTATTTCCCCGACGATTTCCTGCTGTTCGTCGACGAGTCGCACGTGACGGTACCGCAAATCCGCGGCATGTACCACGGCGACCACAACCGGAAGGTGAACCTGGTGGAGCACGGCTTCCGGCTGCCCAGCGCCCTGGATAACCGCCCGCTGCGGTTCGAGGAATGGCTGGGGCGCATCAACCAAGTGGTCCACGTTTCGGCCACGCCCGCGGCCTGGGAGGTCGAGCAGTCCGGCGGCCGGGTGGTCGAGCAGGTGATCCGGCCTACGGGGCTGCTGGACCCGGAAATCGAGGTGGCCCCCGCCCGCACCCAGGTGCCCCACCTGAGCGAGCAGATCGGCCGCCGGGCCGCCGCCGGCGAGCGCGTGCTGGTGACCACCCTCACCAAGCGGCTGGCTGAGGACCTGGCCGCCTACTTCGAGAAGCAGGAAGTGCGTTGCAAGTGGCTACACAGCGACCTGGACGCCTTCGAGCGCGTCGAACTGCTGCGCGACCTCCGCCGGGGCGAGTTCGACGTGCTGGTGGGTGTGAACCTGCTGCGCGAGGGCCTCGACCTGCCCGAAGTCTCCCTGGTGGCCATCCTCGACGCCGACAAGGAGGGCTTCCTGCGCAGCGAAACCTCGCTGATGCAGACCATCGGCCGCAGCGCCCGCAACGTCAACGCCAAGGTGATCCTTTACGCCGACAAGGTAACCGACTCGATGCAGCGGGCCATCGAGGAAACCGCGCGGCGCCGCGCGATGCAGCAGCAGTACAACCGCGAGCACGGCATCACGCCCGAGACGATCCGCAAGAGCATCCGCGCCGGCATCGAGGCCGAGGCGGCTGCGCACCAGCGGGCGAACGCGGCCGTCGGGCGGAAGGACCCGTCGCAGTATATCACCGAGGAGTACCTCACCGACTTGGAAGCCGAAATGCACGCTGCGGCCGAAGCCTTAGAGTTCGAGCGCGCGGCCGCGCTGCGCGACCGCATCCAACAGATGCGCGAGCAGATGGGCAAGGCGGTCGACGATGCGCACCTCGAGCACGCCACCCGCCAACAACGCGGCCGCCGCCGCAAGCGCGGCCCCCGCAGCGACGCCCCGGCCAAGACGCCCCGGCCGAAGCGGTCGGTGTGAGGGAAGGGACAACCGTGCGCGGGGCGGCTGGGCACTGGTCCATGTTTTCGTCTCGCGTCTGCTCAAGCGCGCGGCAGGGTGACCGTCCATGGCCCTGTCGCCTTACCGGGCCGGTGGAGCCATGTTTGCCAACTACAGCCAGCCGGGCAGCATGGGCGGCCGCTCGAGGAAGATTTCGCGGAGGCGCCGGACCTCCTCGGTCAGTTGAATCAGTTGGGTTCGGAGCGAACTGAGGGTTTGGGGGATCGGGTATTCTCCTGGGGGAAGGGGCGTGGCTGTGCTCTAGTATACCTATCCGCCTACAGATCACAAGAGCAAAAAGCGGCAGAGGCGAAAAAGCGGAAAATGCCAGTTTTGGCTTGCATGGGGGAGGCTAGAATCCCCTGTCCGGACGGATCGGCGTCGAGACGGCCCGCAGATGGCCCGGATGCGTTAGATGCGTGTGATCCCGTGTGCCCGCCCCGCCGGCTCACCAGCGGCCTGCTGGGCGGTCGCGGGCGAGCCGGTGCTTATGTCTGAATCGCAGTGAAGCTCGGCGCCCGGGGCGAGGACGAGTCGCAGGTTCATCCGCCGGCGAAAACGCGGATGTGCCGCGGACGCACGTACACGGTGCTGTCGGGCGCCAGGTTCATCGTTGCGAAGCGCTCCTGGGAAATCTCCGAGACGAGCCGCTGATTCGTGCTGGTGACCAGTTCGACGCGCACCAGCGGGCCGGCCGAGTGGACGCGGGCGACCTTGGCCTCCAGCGCGGGCAGGCCGCCCATCTTCGTGTCGATCGTGACGTCGTACGGGCGGACGAACACGCGGGCGTCGCCGACAATCTGCCGGCGGTTTTCCGGGAACGGCAGGTTCAACTCGCTGAACTGCACCGTCCCCCCGTTCACCCGGCCGTGGAACGTGTTTACGTCGCCCAGGAAGTGCATCACGAACTCGGTGGCCGGATGATGGAACACGTCGTCGGGCGTGCCCACCTGCTCGATCCGGCCGCGGTTCATCACGACGATCCGATTGGCCACCTCGAGCGCTTCGTCCTGGTCGTGGGTGACGAACACGCTGGTCACGTGCAGCTCGTCGTGCAGCCGCCGCAGCCACGTGCGCAGCTCCTTGCGCACCTTCGCGTCGAGCGCGCCGAACGGCTCGTCGAGCAGCAGCACCTTGGGCTCCACGGCCAGGGCGCGGGCCAGGGCGACGCGCTGGCGCTGGCCGCCGGAAAGTTGGTGCGGGTAGCGGCCGGCCATGCCCTCCAGTTGCACCAGGCGGAGCAGCTCCAGCACCTTGCGGCGGATGAAGGCCCGGTCGGGCCGATGCCGCCGCTTCACCCGCAGGCCGAACGCCACGTTCTCGAACACGCTCATGTGCCGGAACAGCGCGTAGTGCTGGAATACGAAGCCGACGCCGCGGGCGCTCACGTGGCGGCGGGCGACGTCTTCGTCGTGGAAGAACATTTCGCCGCTGCCGGGGTCGGCCCGCTCCAGCCCCGCGATGATGCGCAGCAGCGTCGTCTTGCCCGAGCCCGACGGGCCGAGCAGGGCCACCAGTTCGCCCGAGTCGACGCGCAGGCTTACGTCGTCGAGCGCCTTGAACGTGCCGAAGGTCTTGCTGACGTTGCGGATATCGATGCTCATGGGTTTTCTCTCGTGTACAGGAGGGGTATGCAGCCGAATGTTGGAGTTCACGCTTCAGCGTGCTGCGTATCGCTCAGGGTTGGTTCACACGCTAAAGCGTGAACTCCAACAGGGTCGGCCGACAGATCCATTGGATATCGGCTTCCGCTGCCCTCGTCGTCCTCGGCCACTTCGCGGGCAGCGATGGCCTGGTTGCGAGCGGTCTTCCACTCGACGACCGACTTGACCACCAGCGTGGCCACAGCCAGCAGCGCCAGCAGCGACGCGACGGCGAACGACGCGGTGGTCTGGTAGTCGTTGTAAAGCACCTCGATATGCAGCGGCATGGTGTTGGTATGGCCGCGGATGTGGCCCGAAACGACCGACACCGCGCCGAACTCGCCCATCGCCCGCGCGTTGCAAAGAATCACCCCGTAGATCAGCCCCCACTTGATATTCGGCAGCGTCACGCGGCGGAAGGTCTGGAACCCGCCGGCGCCCAGCGTGAGGGCCGACTCTTCCTCTTCGGTGCCCTGGGCCTGCATCAGCGGGATCAGCTCGCGCGCCACGAAGGGGAACGTCACGAACATCGTGGCCAGCACGATGCCGGGCGTGGCGAAAATGATGCGAATGTCGTTCGCCTGAAGCCAGGGGCCGAGCCAACCCCGGACCCCGAACAGCAGCACGAAGATCAGCCCGGCAATAACCGGCGATACGGCGAACGGCAGGTCGATGAGCGTGGTCAGCAAGTTCTTGCCGCGGAACTCGAACTTGGCGATGGCCCACGCCGCCGCCACGCCGAAGAGCGTATTCAGCGGCACGGCGACGGCCGCGGTGACGAGCGTCAGCCGGATGGCCGACCGCGCGTCGGGCTCTGTCAGCGCGGCCAGGTACGCGCCCACGCCCGAACCGAACGCCACGACGAACACGAGCGCCAGCGGCAGGAACAGAAACAGCGCCAGGAAGGCCAGCGCCGTGCCGATCAGCAGGCGGCGCGTCCAGGCCGATTCGCTCGTCGGAGCTATGCCCCACGGCGAAACGGAACAAGCGTGCGATGCAGGATTTCCACCCATGAGTTTTCCTTATGTCTGAAAGCGCCGGCTCCACCACTGCAGCAGGTTGATCACCAGCAGCAGCGCGAACGCCACCACGAGCATGACCACGCCGATGGCCGTCGCCCCGACGTAATCGAACTGCTCCAGCCGGATCAGGATCAGCAGCGGCGCGATCTCGGTCCGGTAGGGCATGTTGCCGGCGATGAAGTACACCGAGCCGAACTCGCCCACCGCCCGGGCCAGCGCCATGGCGAACCCGGTCAGCAGGGCGGGCAGGACGGCGGGCAAAATGACGCGGCGGAACGTCTGCCAGCGCGTCGCGCCCAGGCTCGCCGCCGCCTCTTCGAGTTCCGGCTCCAGGTCCTCCAGCGCCGGCTGCACCGTGCGCACCACGAACGGCATGCCAATGAGCGTCAGGGCGATCACGATGCCGGGCCAGGCGTAGGCGACCTGGATGCCCAACGGGTCGAACCACCGGCCGATCCAGCCGGTGTGGGCGTACAGCGTGGTCAGCGCGATGCCGGAAACGGCCGTGGGCAGCGCGAACGGCAGGTCGACCATCGCGTCGACCAGCCGCTTGCCGGGAAACGTGTAGCGCACGAGCACCCACGCCACGACCAGGCCGAACCCGGCGTTGAGCGTCGCCGCGATCAGCGACGCGCCGAAGCTCAGCCGGTAGGAGGCCAGCACCCGCGGATCGGCAATCGCCCGGTCCCACAGTTCGGCGGCGCTCAGCCGCGTTGCGGTGAACAACACCAGCCCGCCCAGCGGAATGAGCACCAGCAGGCCCATGTAAAGCAGCATAAATCCCATGCACAGCCCGAAGCCGGGCAACACGCTGGGCCGTTTCCAATGCAAACCGTTCACCATGCTTCCTTCCGTCGGTCTCTATCGCGGCCGGTAAATCTGGTCGAACGTACCGCCCTCGACGAAGTGGGCTCGGTTGGCCGGGCCCCATCCACCGAACACCTCGTCGATCGTGAACAGCTCGAGCGGGGGGAACTGCTCGCGGTACTTCTCGCGGGCCATCTCGCAGGCGGCCGGGCGATAGTAGTTCCGCCCGGCAATGTCCTGACCGGCCTCGGTGTACAGGTATTCGAGGTACGCCCGGGCGACCTCGCCGGCGCCGTGGCGGTCGGCGTTGCGATCGACCACCGCGACCACCGGTTCGGCGAGGATGCTCAGCGGGGGGACGACGATCTCCACGCCGGCGGCGTGCAAGTCGCTCGCGCCCAACAACGCCTCGTTCTCCCAATTGACGAGCACGTCGCCGATGCGCCGCTGGATAAAGGTATTGGTTGCCGCACGAGCGGCCCGATCGAGCACCGGCACGTTGCGGTACACCGCCGCGACGAACGACTGCGCCGCCCGCTCGGCCGACGCTACCTCCGCGGCGTGCGCCGGGTCATTGAGCTTCGCTCGCCAATCGTCGCCCAACGCGCGCCGCAGCGCCGAGCCCCACAGGGCCAGGTAGTTCCAGCGGGCCACGCCCGAGGTCTTCGGGTTCGGCGTGATCACCTGCACGTCGGGGCGCGCCAGGTCGGCCCAGTCGCGAATGCCTTTCGGGTTGCCCTCGCGCACGAGGAACACCAGGGTGGAGGTGTACGGAGCGTTGTTGTGCGGCAGGCGGCCTTGCCAGTCCTTCGGCAGCAGGCCGGCGTGCTCGGCGATGGCGTCGACGTCGGAGGCCAGCGCCAGGGTCACCACGTCGGCTTCCAGCCCGTCGATCACCGCCCGCGACTGGCTGCCCGACCCGCCGTGCGACTGCCGGATGGCAACCCGGCGGCCGGTCTGTTCGAGCCAGTGCCGGGCGAACGCCTCATTGAATTCGCGGTAGAGTTCGCGGGTCGGATCGTAGGAGACGTTCAAGAGGGTGCTCGCCCCCTCGCCCGGCGCGCCCGATGGGGCGCATCCGCCTGCCAGCATCACGACTGCAACGAGACCCATCAAGATCGGCCAAGGTGGTTTGGGCCCGCACCGGTTCATGTTACGCATTCCCTGCTCCATTGGTTTTCGAAACGAAAGTACGGGGTCCGCCCACGGGGACAAACCCGACGGCTCTTCCGTTGCAATGTAGTAGGCACACGCCGCTGTGCCGTCTCTCGGTAAAACGGTCTGCACCTAGAAGCGGAAGAACCAACCCGACTTGCACCTGAAATGGCCCTGTTGGAGTTCACGCTTTAGCGTGTTAGCGTGCGCGTTATCGAGCATACTTGCTTCCCACGTTGAAGTGTGAACTCCAGCGAGGCCACATCGCAACCCTCGCAAACGCCGCGCCGCCAGCAGGCAATGAACGTAACTCCTTATTATGCAAAGCCTTACATTTCGGCCTTGCCATTCGGTGGCCATGTGGCCATAATATATCACAGCTTGCGCCGTGGCATTTCACGGGCAACCGGCATTATTCACGGATGGAGGAACGGGCCCGCCGTCGGATCCGCGTCGGCCCCGTTGGAGTTCACGCTTCAGCGTGCGAACCATCTACGGGGGATAACCAGCACGCTGAAGCGTGAACTCCAACGGGCCCGGCAAGCTGAAGCGTGGACTCCAACAGGGTCGCCTTGTGCCCGTTTTCTCCATCCCATTGACGGACATTCGCTGCAATGGAACTATTCCAAACCTTTCTGCTGGACATCTGGCGCGAGGCGTGCCGGCATATCGAGATCGAGCAGTCGGTGGCCACCATCGCGCCGATCGTCGCACGGCGCATCCCCATCGACCGCCTGGAGGTCATCGCGTTCGACTGGGGGCGGACCATGGCGCCGGGGCGGGCGATTGGGGTCGCGACCGACCCCCGCGCTCAACCCTCACCCACCCGCCTGCTCCAAGCCGGCCA
>PWXP01000066.1 GCA_003561895.1 Planctomycetaceae bacterium
ACGGGCCTGAGGCACGCCAAGCACCCCAGAAGAACGGTACAATGTAACACAATGTAACCTAACGCATGGGAACCAATTCGGTCAAGCCCCGCCATGGCTCGATTCCCGGAAAACGACACGCGGCGACCTGGGGTCTCCCTTGCGCTGGACCTGTAAGAGTATTCTCAACTGAACTTTCGCACATATCTCCTCGGTCTTGCGGACCATGGCAGGTGTCTTGCACCGTAGTATGTCCATTCCCAGGTTCTCTTGATGGCGCGGAGATCGAGTTCCGCCAGCCAACGCCAGCGGTAAAGGTCGGCGATGTCTTCGCGTGGATACTGCTGGGGATCCAGGAGGGTGGTGACAACCGTCAACGACTCCACTCGAAAACCCGGTTCATGGACTTGCATTTCAACCAGCCGGAGTGTCATCGTCTCGGGAATCTGCTCGTAGGTCGCATGGTCCATCCATTCCGGCCGTTGAGGGCGAGTCCACGTGATCAGATAATCCCCCTTGCCCAGACGCATCGCCGTTTCGAAGTCCGTCTTTCGACACTGGTGCAACCGAACGACGAAGTCCCGACGTCCCAACAGTGCCATGGCGATGAGAAAGTAGATACAATAGTAGCGGTCTGCGAGGATGATGCCCTGCGGATCAACGCTGTCAAGCAGTTCGCGGAACAGCGCCGTCTCGCCGGTCCCCTTACCCGCGTAGGGTCCCAAAGCCATGTCGCGGACCATAGCCGTGGCTAAGGATAGAAGCACCACCACCCGTGCGATGGGGAATCCCAGGCCCGGCTTCTGAGCCACATTCTGAGGATACTCGGCTTGGTTTGCTTCCGTATCCGGCATGCTCACGGTCGTCCCGTCGACCAGATGCACATGCCGGCCGTGCCACAGCCACTCTTGTGGCACCGCTTCCTCACATCCTTCGGCCACTTCCGTCGCGAGACGGCGAATCACCGGCTCGGGCAGTTTGGCCCGCGCCCGGCAATAGGCGCCGCTGTTCTTCTGGCAGCACCTTGGCAAACGGCAGGCCGTCTTCCTGCAGAAACGACGCCAGAATGAGGCGAAATCGTCGTGACAGGGCCGCGGCATTGTGGTATAAAGACATGGAGGCCTTCCTTGGTCAAATCGCGGAAGGCCCCTGCATGCACCAAGGAAGGCCTCGTCCCACAAGGATAGACCAAGGAAGGTCCCGCTTCAAGAGCAAAATCTTGTGGGCAACCGCACGCGTGCCCGCCGCAGGGCGGCGATACGGCATTGCGAAACTCGCACGAAGCGTGTTGCCGATAAAGGTTTGCGCACGTGGCGGCAAGCAGGGCAATAGGCCGGTCGCCGCCGGTCACCCTAAGTCCTTACGGCGCAAGCGGAAGTGCCATTCGTGGCTGTCACCTTTTCTCCCTCGGGCTGTACTTCGCCCAGCTTCGACGGCGGGCGGCGGTCGCCCATGATGGGGCGCGAACGGTCTTTCTGCCGGTAGCAGAACCGGACGCATGCGCGAGCGCGTCCCCATCTCCGAACTCCGATCTTCCAGCTTCCGAGCTTCCGCCGGCCCATTCTTTTGCCTTGCAACCGGCGTCCGATTTGCTAGAATCGAACCTGTATACATATGCCCACTATTGGCCGGCGGCTGGAAGGCGGCAGCAGCGGCCACGCGGCCGGCGGGAGAAGGGGAGGGTGAATGTGGAAAACGAGAAAATTGCCACCCAAAAATCGAAGCCCGGTTGGAGCAGGTCCGCGCGCAAATACCTGCCCAGGCGGCACTTTTCGTGGCGTAAGGCACCGGGGAGTCCGGCTGATGCGCGTGCTCGTTGTTGGCGAGGGGCCGCACGAGCAGGGCGCCAGCCTTCAGCCCAAGCCGGTCAGAGCTGGGGGACCTGTACGTTTTTCCGCCGCATGCACGGAGTAACATCGCCATGGAACTGACCGAACGCTTCACCAACGCCGTGGCGTACGCGCTCGGACTACATGCCCGGCAGCAGCGGAAGATTTCCGGCGCGCCCTATGCGGCGCACCTGCTGGCCGTGGCGGCGACGGTGCTGGAGCACGGCGGCACGGAGGACGAGGCCATTGCCGCCCTGCTGCACGACGCGGTGGAGGACCAGGGCGGGTTGGCCACGCGGGCGGTCATTGCCGCGCGGTTCGGCGAACCGGTTGCCGCGATGGTCGAGGCCTGCTCCGACAGCCACACCGTGCCCAAACCCCCTTGGCAGGAGCGCAAGGAGCGCTATGTGGCGCACCTGCGCAACGCGCCCCCGCCGGTGCGCCTTATCTCGGCCGCCGACAAACTGCACAACGCCCGGTCGCTGTTGGCCGACTATCGCCGCGAGGGCGACGCCCTGTGGCGGCACTTCCACGGAGGGCGCGACCGCACGCTCTGGTACTTCCGCAGCGTGGTCGGCGTCTTGCGCGAAGTCGACCGGCGTCCCATTGTCGAAGAACTCGAGTGGGCCGTCGCGGAGCTGGAAGCGGCGGTGGCCTAAAACTTCGGCTGGACTTCGGGCCCCGAATGTGCTAAGCTCAGACCCATCATCGGGTATCGGCAGGGCCTGAAGCAATCTCAGGTATCTCAACAGCCCGCCGCCGGAGGCGCTCTCCGGCGGCGGGCTTTCTTCTTGCCGGAACCAAATTGGACAGCACGATCGGTCCGATCGAGCTGCGCCCCGGCACGTTGGAGTGCACGCTTCAGCGTGTCGCTTCAGTCGCTTCGCGTATTCGCACGCTGAAGCGTGAACTCGAACAACAGGCCGCGAACTCCCACGAGGCGACCATGCTTTCATCCGAAACCTTCCGGCACGTCCAGCAACTGCTTGCCCGGGGCGAGTCAAGCCAACGGTCCATCGCGCGGCAGTTGGGCATCAACCGCAACACGGTGGGCGCGATTGCGCGCGGGACGCGGCCCGACTACGACGCGATGCGCCGCATGCGCGAGCAGCGCGAGGTGCCGCCGCCGTCCGGGCCCAAGCGGCGATGCCCCACCTGCGGCGCGCTGATCTACCCGCCCTGTGTGGCTTGCCGCGTGCGCGAGGAGCATTCGCACCAGCGGTCGCCGCCCCGCCGGCCGGAGCCGCTCGACGGCGACGGCGATCTGGCGTTGGCGCTGCGCCCCCCTCACCAGGCCCGCTACGAGCAGGTGCGCGCCCGCCGCCTGGCCGAGCAGGCGCGGCGGTGCGCGTGAACTGGCACCAACGTACCGGTATTCGATCCGTCCAATCCGACCAATCTGGCTGATCCGTCCGATCCACCCCGTTGAACCAACCCAAGGGAGGCATCATGCGTAATCACTACCGTGGAGCAACCTGTCTGGCCCTGGCCGTGCTGCTGGCCGCGGCCTGCCGGCCGGGCCTTGCCGGAGAACAAACGGCCGCAAGCTGGACCGCCTGCGTGGAGGCCACCTGCCGCGTGACCGCGACCGACGGCGGCCGGGGTACCGGCTGCGCCTTCGAACGCTCGCAGGGCTACGTGTTCGTGCTCACCGGCGCGCACGTGGCCACCTCGCCGGCCGTCCAGTGCGAGTTCTGGCGCGCAGGGCACCAGTCGCGCCCGCTGCCGGGCAGGGTCGTCCTGCGGCACGAAGGGGCCGACGTGGCCGTGGTGGCCGTGGCCGAAAGCGCGTTCGGCGGCACGCCACCGCCGGTGGTGCCGCTGGCTCCGCCCGATTGGGTCGCCGCGCCCGGCCAAACGCTCAGTTCCATCGGCTGCGCCGGCGGCGCGTGGGCGACCGGCTGGAAGGGGCACGCGCTGGGCTACGAGGCGGCCGACCT
This sequence comes from Planctomycetaceae bacterium, assembly GCA_003561895.1. GTDB lineage: Bacteria > Planctomycetota > Planctomycetia > Pirellulales > Thermoguttaceae > PWXP01. The sequence goes on from PWXP01000066.1 coordinate 3,749, forward strand.
GCACTTTCTCCCCGCGCCGGCCAACGGGCGGAGCGGCTCGGCGCTGTTCGACGCCTCGGGCAGCCGGATCGTGGGCCTCATTCGGGCACGTTCGGCCGACAGCCGGCGTGGCATCGCCACCTCGGTGCAGGCCATCTACCGCGCACTGGGCAACGCCTCGCAGCGCAGCACGGCGGCCGGAATCGCGCTTCCGCCGACGTCGCTCGCACATACCCAATGCTCCCGCAGAATTTGCCCCCCGCGCGGCTCGCTCTTACCCTTTCGCAACCCGCAGCCGCGGCCCGGCAAGGGCGCCCCGCCGGTTGGGCCAGGCGCCGGCCCGCTGTACCCCACGCTCCCTTACTCCAGCGGTGGCGTTCCGGAGAACCTACCCGAACGCGGCGACCCGGGACTGGCAACCCTCTTGAACGTCGACTGGCCCCGGCTGGCCGAGGCCATGGCCGGCTCGGCCGCGGCGCAGCGCGAGGCGGCCGATGCGCAGATGGAAGCCGCCCAAGCCCAGTCCGACTACTTCCGCCGCCAGCGCCAGATTGCCGAGGGCGCCGAGCACGGGCGCCTGATCGAGCGAACGCCGGAGGCGGCCGGCGAAGCCCTCGACCACGCCGCGTCCGGCCGGTTTACCGAAGCCCTCGATACGGCCACCGACGCGCCCATGCTCGGCTGGCTGGGCCACGTGATCGTCTACGCGCTGCTGGCCGCGACCGGCCTGACCGGCGTGCCCGCCCTGCTCGTGCGGTTCGGCGTGCCGATGGCGCTGCGCGCGGTCGGCAATCGGCTCAAATCGGGCTTGCACACCGAGGCCGACGACGTGGTGGACGAAATCGCCGCACGGGCCGCACGTTCCGTCAACGGCCGGCGGCGGGCCAACGGGGCGGCGAGGAAATAAACCAATGCACATCCGCGACCGCATTAAGGAACTCCGCCGGGTTCGGGCATCGGACCTGCGCCCGAACCCGCGAAACTGGCGCACGCATCCCGACCGGCAGCGCGACGCGCTGCGGGGCGTGCTGGCCGAAATCGGTTATGCCGACGCGCTGCTCGCCCGCGAACTGGCGGACGGAACGCTCGAACTGGTCGACGGCCATTTGCGTGCCGAGACGACGCCCGAGGTGGAAGTGCCCGTGCTCGTGCTCGACCTTTCCGAGCAGGAGGCGGCGAAGCTGCTCGTCTTGTTGGATCCGCTGGCCGCCCTGGCCGAGACCGATTCCGGCGCCCTGGCCTCGCTGCTGGCCGACGTGGAGACCGACAATGAGGCCGTCCGGCGGATGCTCGACCACCTGGCCGCCCAGCCCGAGCCGGCGCTCGACGATGATTCACCCGACAACGACGCCGGCGACGTGCCCGTGCCCGAGGCCTACCAGGTGGTGGTCGACTGCCGCGACGAGGACCAGCAGCGCGGCGTGTACGAGCGCCTCGCCGGCGAGGGCTTCGCGTGCCGGCTGCTGACGTTGTAATTGCCATGATCGACATTCACGTGGAATGCCCGGTGTACGATTCGTTCCGGGTGCAGCAGGTGGCGGGCATGTTCGACGTGCCGCTGGCGGAAAAGGCGCGGGAGCGGTTCCGCGTCGACGTGCCGGAACTGGGCGACGATTGGCAGGTCGGGCTCATCGTCGGCCCGTCCGGTAGCGGCAAGAGCACGGTCGCCCGCCGGCTGTTCGGACCCCGGCTCGCCGGCCCGAGGCCCTGGCCCGACGACCGCGCGGTGATCGACGGGCTGGGCGAGCTGCCGGTGAAGCAGATCACGGGGCTGTTTACGGCCGTGGGCTTCAGTTCGCCGCCCGGCTGGGTGAAGCCGTACCGCGTGCTCTCCGGCGGCGAGCGGTTCCGGTGCGACTTGGCCCGGGCGCTGGCCGAAACGCCCGGGGGGGAAATCGTCGCGTTCGACGAGTTCACCAGCGTGGTCGACCGGAACGTGGCTCGCGTGGTGTCGGCCGCGGTGGCGAAGGGCATTCGGCAGGGGCGCATCGGCTGCCGATTCGTGGCCGTCACGTGCCATTACGACGTGACCGAGTGGCTTGCGCCCGACTGGGTTATCGACATGGCGGCGTCCACTTTCCAACGGAGGTGTCTTCAACGACCGCCGGTCGAGCTTAAGCTGTTTCGTTGCGCGCACGGTGCGTGGCGGCTGTTTGCGCGGCATCACTATTTGAGCGGCAGCCTGAGCCGGTTCGCCCGCTGCTTTCTGGCCACCTGGGAGGGCAACCCGGTGTCGTTCTGCGCCACGCTTTCGCTCATCGGGCGGAAGCGGCGATGGCGCATTACGCGCATGGTTACCCTGCCCGACTACCAGGGGCTGGGTATCGGCATGGCGGTGGCCGAGGCGGTGGGCGACCTGCACCGCCGGCAGGGCGAGCGGCTGAACCTGACGGCCAGCCACCCGGCGGTCATTGGCCATTGCCGCCGCAGCGACCGGTGGCGCACGGTGGGCGTTTCGCGCGCCCGCCCACGGCGCACCGAGCCGTTCCTGCCCGGCTACCGCAGCGCCGCAGGCCGGGCCGTGGTGAGCTTTGAATATCGGGGAGATTGGCCTGCGCCCGTTGGAGTGCACGCTTTAGCGTGCGAAGCCGGCAGAGGGTTCAACGCGCACGCTGAAGCGTGAACTCCAACATGCGCGAAATACGTAACGGAAAGGTGCCTATGACCAAGGGCGGGCGGCAGGGAGTACTCGACGAGGTGAAGCGGGCGGAGATTGTGGCCATTGTGAGCGTCGGCTGCTCGCGGCGGATGGCGGCCCGGTATGTGGGCTGCGCGCCGAGCACCATTTGGGCCACCGCGCGGCGCGACGAGCGTTTCGGCCGCGAGTTGGCCCGGGCCGAGCAGAAGAGCCAGCTCGGGCTCATTAAGAACATCCGCGACGCGGCGAAGAAGGCCCAATACTGGCGCGCGGCGGCCTGGGCTCTGGAGCGGTTGAACCCGGAAGAGTTCGCCCCGCGCGGCCCCGACGTGGTCACCGCCGAGCAGATGCACGCCCTGATGGACCAGCTTGCCCAAGCGCTGGTCGAGCACGTGCCCATCGCCGCCCACCGCAAGCAGGTGCTGCGGTGTGTGGAGCGTATCCTGCGCGAATTGCCTGGTTAGGCGTGTTGGAGTTCACGCTTTAGCGTGCGAAGCCGCAAGCGGCCCACCAGGCACGCTAAAGCGTGAACTCCAACACCCTGATTCGACTGATCCGTCCAACTCCTTCCTTCCATGAACGATCCAACACCGCCATCTTCCTCCGACTGGCCCCTTCCTGCACGCCAACTGCGGCGGCTGCTGGGGCGGCTGCGCGATGAAACGGCGCGGCGGCACGGACGGGCGCGCCGGGCGATGGCCGTGGGCATGGCCGACCGGCTGGACCTGCTGGCCTGGGGCCGCCGCTTCCTGCCCGAACATTTCCACCGCCCGCCCTCGGCCATGCACCAGTGGCTGGCCCGGCACCTCGACGCCGCACGCAACTTGCGCGGCGCGAAGCTCAACGTGCTGGGCCCGCGAGGCGGGGCGAAGTCGACGCTCGTCACGCTGGCGGCCGTGCTGCGGGCGGCGGTCGAGCGGGCCGAGCCATATATATGGATCGTCTCCGATACGAAGCACCAGGCGCAGGCCCACCTGGAAAACGTCAAGGCCGAACTGACCGCGAACCGCCGGCTGGCCGAGGCGTACCCCGACACCATCGGCCGCGGGCCCGTGTGGCGGGCCGGCACCATCGAGCTGCGCGGCGGGGTGGTCGTCGAGGCGTACGGCACGGGCCAACGCATTCGCGGGCGGCGACGGCGGCAGCATCGGCCCACGCTCATTGTGTGCGACGACCTGCAAAACGACGGCCACATCACCTCGGCCGGGCAGCGCGACCGCTCGCGCACCTGGTTCCACGGCACGCTGCTGAAGGCCGGCACGGGCCGCACGAACGTGGTAAACCTGGCCACGGCACTGCACCGCGAGGCCCTAGCGATGGAACTATGCGCGGCCCCCGGCTGGACCTCGCGCCGCTTTCGCGCCATCGAGCGGTGGCCGGAGAATATGTCGCTTTGGGCCGAGTGGGAATGCCTCTACACGGCCGTCGACCGGCCCGACTACCGCCAGGCCGCCCGCCGGTTCTACCAGGACCATCAGCCCGAAATGGACGCCGGCGCCGTGCTGCTGTGGCCCGAGGTCGAAGGGCTGTACGCGCTAATGTGCATGCGGGCAGAGAGCGGGCACACGGCGTTCGAGCGCGAGAAGCAGAACTCGCCGGTCAACCCGGAACTGTGCGAGTGGCCCGAGGCGTACTTCGATGAGCGGATTTGGTTCGACGACTGGCCGCGCGAGCTGCACGTGAAGGCGCTGGCGTTGGACCCGAGCAAAGGGACCGACTCGCGGCGGGGCGACTACTCGGCCCTGGTGGCGCTGGGCGTCGACCGCAGCGGCATGCTGTTCGTCGAGGCCGACCTGCGCCGCCGCCCCACCCCGCAGATTGTGGCCGACGCGGTCGAGCTGTGTCGCACGTTCCGGCCCGACGTGTTCGGCGTGGAGGCGAACCAGTTCCAGGAACTGCTGGCCGGCGAACTGGACGCGGCGTTGCGGCAGTCGGGCATTCTGGCCGCGCGGCCGGTGCCCATCGACAACCGCGTGAACAAGCAGGTGCGCATCCGCCGGCTGGGCCCGTACCTTTCCGCCTCGCGCGTGCGGTTCAAGGCCGGCAGCCCCGGCACGCGGCTGCTCGTCGAGCAGCTTGGCACGTTCCCCATCGGCGACCACGACGACGGCCCCGACGC
>PWXP01000065.1 GCA_003561895.1 Planctomycetaceae bacterium
CCGCACCCCGAGCGGCCGACGCCGTGGGGCGCGGGGGGAAGTTTTGGATTGTAGGGTGTTTCATGTCAGGCTCGTTGTTTGCACTCAGTGCGGTTGAGGGTGAATGCGGACCGGAGCGTCCGGACTCAGGCTTCGGGGCGGCGCCGTCAGCAACGCAGGGGCCGGCGGAGTTGCTCGATCAGGCGGAAGAACACGTGCTGCCAGGGGTTCCAACCCAGAAGCCGATAGACGATCTGGGCCGGAATTCGCATCATCGCGTGCTGAAACGTTGTGAACTCCATCCGCACCAGCTTCCATTTCTCCTCGCGGTGCCGCTCCTGCCAGCGGCCCTCCTCCGGTAGCATCAATGCGGCCCACGCCTTCAGGCTCCAGGCCAACGACCCCGGTACTGGGCGCGCCCTGAGCCCGTGAACGGCTACCGCAAGGTTATGATCGACGCCGAGGATCGACAGCGGCCGCTTCTCCAGTTTCGCTGGCCCACCCAACCTTTGCAGGTGCCGTACTGTGTCGCTTCGTCTTGCCGGCACGCTTGTGCTACAATAGTCAAATGGCCACTGCTCATTCCATGCTGCCCGGTCGCCTGCCGCTTTCGGCCCTTGCCGTGGGCCTCGTGGTTGCGGTTGCGCTGGTGGCCACGTCGCCCATGTTGCCCATGACCTGGGACGAGGGCGATTCGCTCCGCCGAGCAGGCCAAATTGCCGACGGCCGCTGGGAGTTCACCACCGAACGCGAGGGGCATCCAGCCGGCTACGGCATCGTGATTGCCGCCGGGTGGCGCCTGGCCGACGCCTGGCTGCCGCCACTCACCGCCGCGCGGTTCGGGCCCATGCTGTTGTTCGCCTGCGCGGCCGGGGCGCTGTTTTATCGGCTGGCGAAAGACCACTCGCTTACCGCGGGCCTGGCCGGGGCCGCGGCGCTGGTGCTGTTGCCGAGGATGTTCGCCCACGCGCACGTGGCCGCCGGCGACGGCCCGCTAACCGCGTGCTGGGTCCTGGCCTGGGCCGCGTTCGGCCCGGCGCGACAAGGCTGGAAGGCCGCCGCCCTGTGGGGCGCCCTGCTGGGCGCGACCCTGAGCATGAAGGCCACCGGATGGTTCGCTCCGTTGCCGTTCATCCTGTGGACGGCCGTGTATCGCGACCGGCAGGCCCTGCGCGCCCTCGGCTTCGGCCTGCCGGTCGCCCTGGCGGTCTTCTTCCTGATGAACCCGCCCTTGTGGCAGCAGCCGGTTGCCGGCTGGGCGACCTTCTTCGAACTGAACCTCGGCCGCGCCGGTTCCAACTTGAACATCCCCACCCAGTTCCTCGGCCGGATGTACAACCTCAATCATCCCCTCCCCTGGTACAACACGCTCGTGTGGACCGCCGTGACGATGCCGGCGGGGCTGCTCGGCCTTGCCGCCGTGGGCCTTGCCGCCGTGGGCCTTGCCGCCGTGGGGCGGCGCCCGGCGAGCAGGTCGGTCGGCGTGCTGCTGCTGCTGAACTGGTTGGTGCTGCTGGTGGTGCGGGCGTTGCCCGGCGTGCCGGTGCATGACGGTGTGCGGCTCTTTCTGCCGGCGTTCGCCTTCCTGGCGGCCATGGCGGGTATCGGAGCCCACGAGCTTCTTTCCTGGGCGGCGCGGCGCCCGCGCGGCCGGCTCCGGCCGCGCGCCCTGGCCGCGGCCGGGCTGCTGTTGCTGTATGCTGCGTCGTCGGTGAACCTGTGGCTGTACGCGCCGCAGTGGCTATCGTATTACAACGTGTTGATCGGCGGGCTGCCCGGCGCCGCGGCCGCCGGCATGGAACCGACCTACTGGTGGGACGCGCTCGACGCCGATGCCCTCGATTGGCTGCACGCCCATACGGCCGAACAGGAGAAAATCCGCTTCGCCGCCCCCTCGACCGACAACCTGGCGTGGATGACCCAGTGGGGCATGCTGCGGCGGCGGTGGCACGAATCGCCCCCGGGCCGGTATCGGTGGTATGTTATTCAGCATCGGCCCAGCGCCTGGCAACCCCACGACCGTTGGCTGCTGCTCAACGCCGTGCCCGCTTACCGGAAGACCCTGCTGGGCGTGCCCCTGCTGAGCGTTTACGAGTACGCCGACTTCGAGCGTTCGGATCTTGCTCCCGCGCATTCCGCGTCTTTCGTGGTTAACCCCTGACCGAGGCTTCCATGTTGTTCTCGTGGCTGAAACGCCGCCGGCGGCAGAAGCTCCTGGCCGAGCCGTTCCCTGACGAGTGGTTGCAGCACCTGGAACGCAACGTGCGGCAGTACGCCTGTCTGCGGCCGGAGCAGCAGGACCGGCTGCGCGACCTGCTTCGGATTTTCGCCGCGGAGCGCACGTGGGTCGGGTGCGCAGGGTTCGTCGTTACCGACGCGGTGCGCGTGACCGTCGCCGCCCAGGCGTGCCTGCTGCTGCTGGGAATCGAGGGCGACTGGTGCTTCGACCCGCTGCGGAGCATCCTGGTCTATCCCGACGTGATGGCCCTGCCGCCGGAAATGCAGAAGCACGAGGTGATCGTCGACGAGGGGTTGCCCATCTCCGGGCAGGCGTGGTACCGGGGGCCGGTCATCCTCTCGTGGCCCCACGTGCTGATGGGCGGGCGGCATCCGCACGACGGCCACAACGTGGTGCTGCACGAGTTCGCCCACCAAATCGACGCGCTCAGCGGCGCAATGGGCGGCACCCCGCCCCTGCCCACTCGGGCCGAACACGACCGCTGGGAGACGGTCATGGCCCGCGAGTACGACGCCCTCACCGCCGCGGTGCGCCGCGGGCGGCGCACGGTGCTCGACGCATACGCCGCGGCCAGCCGGGCCGAGTGCTTCGCCGTGGCTACCGAGCACTTCTTCGAACAGCCGCACCGCGTGCATCTGCACCATCCCGAATTGTACGACGTCCTCCGGATGCTCTATCGCGTCGACCCGGCCGAGTGGCCGCAGTGCCCCTCGTGAATGGTTGCCCGAAACCGGACGATGCTGGGTTAGGAACGGGCCTGCGGCGGCTACCCTATCGCTTCGTTGTCACGATCATTCCTCGACGGGGAACGCAGTAATCGGATAAACGGTCTCTGTCCAGTTCTTCATAGACCACGGCGATATACTCTTCCGGGGGGGTGTGCCCAAACACCATGGGCCGGCGGTTGCTGCGACTGACGGTATTGTGTCTTCCGAATTCCCCCCCGAATTCCCCGGATTTGCGCGCGGACCTGGTCCAACCGGGCTTCGATTTTTTTGGGTGGCAATTTTCTCGTTTTCCACACTCACCCTCCCCCTCTCCCCCCGGCCGCGTGCCCGCTGCTACCACCTTCCAGCCGCCGGTTGGTAGTGGACGCATGTATATTGACTCGATTCTAGCAAATCGGACGCCCGTTGCAAGGCAGAAAATGGGCCGGCGGAAGCTCGGATGGAAGATCGGATTTCGGAAATGGTTCAGCTACCGGCAGAAAGACCGTTCCCGCCCCATCATGGGCGGCCGCCGCCCCGCCGTCGAAGCTGGGCGAAGTACAGCCCGACCACTGGCCCGCCGAATGCACCACCGACCTGATCGACCTGCTCAACGTCCTCGGCCTCCTGGTCGACCCCGAGCGCGACCAAGCCCGCCTGCCCGACCGCATGTGTTCCGGCCCCTTGCTCCCCATTTCCGAACTGCACGAGCGAAATGCCCTCGAAACACCGCCGGAACGCCCCCGCAAGACCGCCTCGCGCGGGCAGGGCGAGTTGTTCGAACGCGGGTGAGGGCCGGTGCTGTGCATGGAATCGACCTGGTCCTCGGCCGATCGCCCATTGCCGTGCCGTTGCCCGCCCTGCGCGGGTAAAGATTCCCGATCCGTCCAGATGAGGAGTAGGGACGTGTCCAACTGCCGCGGTTGACATCATGCAAGGCCGCGGTTATACTGAGGAGTGATGGTGCAAGCGATGAGGCTGAGATGAAGATACGCTTCTACACCGATCCGGATACCGGCAGCCCTCACATCCACAACCACGGGGTAGATGAGACGGAAGTTGCGAGCGTCCTGGCGAAACCTGGCGAGGATCGGCCTGGTAAGGAGGGTGCCAGGGTCGCCCTTGGCCAGACGCCGGGCGGGCGCTGCCTTCGAGTCATCTACGTGCCGGACCCGGAACCGGGTAGCGTATTCGTCATCACGGCATACGAGTTGACGGGCAAACCACTTCGGGCCTATCGAAGACGCCGCGGGAGGCGAAACAGATGAAACAACCACAATTCCCAGAAGGCTGGGACGAGCAGCGAGTGAGGCGCGTTCTCGACCATTACGAGAGCCAGACCGAGGAGGAGGCCGTCGGGGAAGACGAGCACGCATGGGAAGACACCAACGCCACGTTCGTCGAGATACCGAACGAGCTACTCCCCGCCGTTCGCCAACTGCTGGCCGGCAAGACCGACTGAACCACGCCCGACTTGCTCTCGACGAGTTTCAGCCCGACGAGGTGACGCTTTGCCGCAAGGACCGGCACGGAGCGGTTCAAACGCGCCGCCTTTCCGAAATTGAGCAAGTGCGCAGCCAGCTCGACGTCTTCTCGCTCAGCGAGATATGGACCGGCAAGGGCGACGAACGCTTGGCGGGCGCCGTCACCGCGGCGGAGGCCACCTGATGCGAGTTGCAAGAACGGCTTCACCACCGACCTGATCGGACCTGCTGGGCGTCCTCGGCCTGCTGGCCGACCTCGAGCCCGACCAAGCCCGCGTCTGCTCGACCACGTCTGCTCCGGCCCCATGCTCCCCATTGCCGACCTGCACGAGCACAACGCTCTGGAAACCCCGCCCACCGGCCCCGGCACGACCGCACCGCGCGGGCAGCGCGAGTTGTTCGGCCGCGGGTGAGCGGCGGGGCTGTGCATCGCATCGACCCGATCGTCGGCCGAGTGCCCGTGGCCGGGACAGCAGCCCTGCCCCCAGGACAACCGGCGGGCGGGCCGCTGCACTCGGCGTGGTTGGGTACTGGGCCTTTGCGGCGGCGCCAGCAGCCCGCCGTGCGCGGCTGAAGACTCGCGACCGCTACTTCACGCCCGTACCATTGGGTCGCTCGCTACTCCCTAATCCCCATCTAACCCGAGGTTTTCCCAGTGGAGGGTACGTTTGTGCGGCAATGCATTGCCCCATGCTGGTTACTCGGCCTACCTTGCCCGCCTGCACCCCCTGGCCCAACTCGTCGGCGGCTTGCCACTGTTCGAGGCGGACGACTCTTTCACTGGGCCGATCGTGACGTATGATACCGGCAGGCATACCTCCGCGCGAAAATGGAAGGCGAGCCCGAGCCGTAGTATGGGCCGAACCCCGAACCCGCCCCCGGCTTGACCGACCTATGGGCGGGGGGATAACATGAAGATTCGGCGATGTTCGTGCCCATCCGTTCCCCGGTTTGCATCCGCCATTAACCCGAAGAAAGCAATGCCCCCCCCGTTATCCGATCTTCAGCAATTACGAACAGTCCTGGGCCGCCTGAACGCCGAGCGACGGGCGGGCCCCGGACGACGTGAAGGGGAGACGCGTTACGAACGCCGTGCCGAAGGATTTCACAGGCGGCTTGCTCTGGAGGTGACGAGCCGTCGGGGCAAGGCCCGTGTCCTGGTAACGGGGCAAATCGGGGTCGGTAAGTCCTCGGAACTGTGGCGGTTCTTCCAGGATCAGAAGGAAGCCCAGAATGAGTTCACGGTCTACTGCGACCTGGAGCAGGAAGAGCATCCCGAAAGATGCGGAGCGACCGGCGTGTTCTTGACCATCTTTCGGGATTGTTGGAGCCAGAGTCGGCACTTCAGTCGAGGTCAAGACGAATTGGTGCGGTTGCGAGACGAGATATTGGCCCGACTGATCGACTGGCTGGGGGGCAAGCGGTTTGAGCATGAAAGAAAGGTCGTATTTCAATTCGGAGGCATGGAGTTTCCCGTGTTCTTGGACGAACCCAACAAAGCGCTGGGGCTCGTGCTCGGCAAAGCGGCCCAACATGAAGCTGTTTCCGAACCCTCCGACCGTTTCGGCCTGGTTCCCGACAGCCTCGTCAATCTATTGAACAAGCTGCTCGACTGGTTCACGTCGCAAATTCGGGGCGCTGCGCCGCTGCTGGTGGTCGATCACGTCGACAAAATTCGTGATCCCGCTGCGGCCGAAGACGTTCTGGTGCGCGCCGTTCCGCATTGGAACCGAATTCGCGCCTCAATTGTGATGACAGCCCCATTCGAGCACACGCTCGGCAGTTTGCGGTATTCTGTGGAATCGAAATGGGGACGGCCCGTGATGCTGTACCCCGCTCCCATTCCAGATTTGTTGTCGGGGCCGATTCATCCGATCTACCTGGGTATCGTCAAGAATGCTGGAATCGACGCGCTGATTCAAGAGGAAAGCCTTCGCTTGCTTGCGCACTTCAGTGGCGGCATTCTCCGGACTTTCGTGCAATTCCTCATCGACGCGTGCAAAGAGGCCCATTTGGCGGGGCACCATCGCATTGAGCCGACCGATGCTCGCAAGGTCATCCAGGACGCCCAGATTGCGTATCAGGACTATTCGACGAAGGAACTTGCTCTGCTGGACGAAATCTCGGCGCGGGAGACGGGGCTGGGGGAAGCGGCAACCTTGCTGCGGTCGCCCATCGGGCTGCTCGTCGCCGAGCCTAAGAACGCCGACGTGGAGTTGCTCGTACATCCGTTGGCGAAATCCGCTCTCTCTAAATATCAGTTGAGAAAGAAGAAGGCGTGGGCTTAGCATGTCGATCGCAGAACAACTTGCCTTCTCCATCGGTACCGAACGGCGCGGCATCCACGTCCTTTTGTGGGACCAGCAGGATGATCTCGTGCGGGCGCTGCTCGGCTTCTTGGCCGCGCTCGACGATATGGCCGTCTATCCGGTACTTGTGTCAGATGCTCCGGAGGATCGCGCCGTGTTGGCGAAACTCGTGGCGACGCGGCTGCCGAGCGCCGCAGAGGAAGACGCCGCTGGCGATGACTCCGGGCCAGTCGAGGAGCAGCTTTGGATGCTTCTTCTGCAACAGGCATCGACTCAGACGGTGGGGCCGTGCTTGAACGGCTGGCGGCGGCCGATTTCGGCGCCGCCCGGCTCATTGCTGGTAATCCGCCATGCCGATTTCAAACCCTTCCAGCAGCATGCGCCGGACATCGCCTCGTTCATCGGGCCGCGGATCTTCGACGCGTCTACCATGCTTTCCATGTTCTCAAAGAGCCCCCATGAACGGTTGCAGCGCCGCCTGCCGGTCGCGGTACAGTGCGTCCTGGCGCGACTGCCGGGCACCCCGCCGCCCGAACAGGACATTCAGAACTGGGTCGAGGCCAATGTGCCGGATGAAGCTTGAGGCCACAGCGCAATCATGCAACTTGACGACGTCACCAAGGTGTTTGCCGCGTGTATGAAGGATGCATCGGTCTTTGATCGCGATGCCCCCGGCGGGAATCTGTTCGAAGTCGAACGGATCAAGAAGGAGAGACGGGATTGGCTGGCGATCGCCGCCGGTGTTCCGGGAAGTGAAGCGGATAGCCTGTTCCCGAGCAATTCGGCCCGTGCCGAGCGGGCAACCATTCCGTTGAGTATTCTCGGTGGCGGACAGGCTTCCTTCTTTTTTGTGCTGCGTCCTTTGAGCCGCTTTCCGGAGGCTTCGGTCCCCTTCGAGCGGATGGCACATTTCTCGCCCGGCGACGATATCCCCTTTGTGGAGATACGCGCAGCGTACTTTCGCCTTTCCGACATGCCGGGCGGTGACAACGGCTTAAGCCACCTGCGATGGGAGTTCGACCTGACAACGGGCCACCAGGATCCGATGGAAGACTGGCTGCGTCTTTGGAAAGGGCGACTGGGATGCAATCCCGGCCATCCACCGTCTCATCTGCATTTCAACGCCCCGCCGGCCGACGCCGAAACGCTCGCCAGCGGCCGGTCGCCCCCTTCGTCGCCGCAACTGCGGTTGGCGGTCGGGGTTCCGAACCCCTTGACGATGATCTTCTCGGTCGCTGTATGGTTGCGGCAACAGTAACGTTAATTGAAACTTGCATGCCATGCTCACTCGGCTCCCACTCCTTGCTGCCATCCTATGCCTCATCGCCGCCTACGCACCGGCGGGCCAGGTGGTCCTCATCGAGAACGGTCGGGCGCGGGCGATGATCGTGCTGCCGGCCGTGTGGCACTACGAGGTGTCGGGCAAGCACGTGCTGCGGCAATGGTTCAGCTACCGCCAGAAAGACCGTTCCCGCCCCATCATGGGCGACCGCCGCCCGCCGTCGAAACTGGCGAAGTACAGCCCGACCACTGGCCCGCCGAATACACCACCGACCTGATCGACCTGCTCAGCGTCCTCGCCCTCCTCGTCGACCTCGAGCCCGACCAAGCCCGCCTGCTCGACCGCGTCTGTTCCGGCCCCTTGCTCTCCATTGCCGAACTGCACGGGTAAAAGGCCCTGGAAACACCGCCGAAACGCCCTCGCAAGCCCGCATCGCGCGGGCAGCGCGAGTTGTTCGAC
>PWXP01000452.1 GCA_003561895.1 Planctomycetaceae bacterium
AGGGCAGGGCAAAAACAGGGCAGGGCAAAAACAGGGCAGGGCAAAAACAGGGCAGGGCAAAAACATTTGGCTTTTCCGCTTCTAGGTGCAGGCCGCGCCAAGGTAGGAGGCACACGCCGCTGTGCCGTCCCCCGGAAAAGCAGTCTGCATTTAGAAGCGGAGAGCCAAATATTTCCGAAAGCATTCACCGAACCCCGCTCACTCAAATCGCGGGCTCCCTTCCACGGCCCACCCTGTCGCCACGGGAGCCCCTGCGATAAAGTGAGTTTTCGGGAAGCCTTCGGCACTGGCAGGCCCCACTCCCCGGGAAGCTCCTCGAATGGGCCGTTTATGAAACTACGAGTTGGTCTTATCGGCCTGGGCGAGGCTTGGCAGCAACGGCACCGCCCGGCGCTGCGCACGCTGTCCGACCGGTTCGAGGTCCGGGCCGTCTGCGATCAGGTCGGCCACCGGGCCGAACAGGCAGCCGCCGAGTTCAAGGCGTCGGCCGTCGACGGGTATCGGGCCCTGGTCGGCCGCGAAGACATCGACGCCCTGCTCATACTCGCTCCCCAGTGGTACGGAGCCCTGCCCGTCCTGGCAGCCTGTGAGGCGGGCAAGGCGGTGTACTGCGCCGCGGGGCTGGACCTCGAACTCGACGTGGCGGGCCGGGTCAAGCAACGCGTCGAGGAGACGGGGATCGCGTTCATGGCCGAATTCCCCCGTCGCCAGGTGCCGGCAACAGTTCGAATGAGGGAGCTAATCGCCACCCGGCTCGGATGCCCCAGGCTGGTCTTCTGCCACCGCCGGATCGCGGTACCGCCGGGCAGGCGCCACTTGGCCGGGTGCTCGCCGCAACACACGGCCATTCGCGACCTCGTCGAACTGGTCGACTGGTGCCGATACGTGGTCGATCGAGAGCCGACGTGGGTGACCGGGTTCATGCACGGCGGCGGCCAGACCGGTGAGGATTACCAAATGATGACGCTCGACTTTTCCGAGCGGTCGAGCCCGGGCACCGGTCCCGTGGCCCAAATAAGCTGCGGGCGTTACATCCCGGCCGATTGGCGGGAGGCCGTCAGTTATCGGCCGTTGGCCGACCTCCAGGTGGCGTGCGAGCACGGGATCGCATTCGTCGATTTGCCCGCCTCGGTCATCTGGTTCGACGAGGCCGGTCGGCGACAGGAGTCGCTCGACGCCGAGCGGCCGATGGGCGAGCAGCTCCTCCGGCAGTTCCACCGCGCCGTGACCAGCCTGGTGCGCCGCACCTGCGACCTCGAAGACGCCTACCGAGCGCTGGGCATCGTGCAGCAGGCGCGCCGCAGCCACGAACTGGGGCGCCGCTTGGAATTGTGACGCGCCAAGCGCCGGGATCCATGGACCTATGCCAGCAGGCCAGGGGGGGAACAAGACCCGCCTTTACACGCCGCGCGGATTCCGTAAGAATGACTCCGTCAGCGGCGGGTACGAGTTTTGCCCTACGATGGACCTGCTTGGCCCTCGGACGCGCGGCGCCCAGGGACGTCCATTCTGCGATGCGGCCGACTTGGTCCCGGCGCTCGCCGTGCCAACATGTTTTTCACTGCGGCCGGCCCTTCTTGGGGCCAGGCCGCGTTTTTTCGCCCCGGCGCCCGCCGGGAAACTTTCCGCGAGGTCCACCATGTCCGACCGAATTCCCATGACCCGAGCCGGGTACGACAAACTACGCGCCGATCTGGAACAACTCAATAACGTGGAGTTGCCTCAGATTCTGGATCGGGTGGCGTCGGCGCGGGCGGAAGGCGATTTGAGCGAGAACGCCGAATACCAATACGCCCAGGAGAGCCGTATGCATATGGAAGCGCGGATCCGGGCGCTGCGCGACCGCCTCTCCCGCGCCGTTCTGATCGATCCGGCGCAGATGCCCCGCGGCGAGGTGGCGTTCGGCGCCACAGTGAAGCTGAAGGACCTCGACTTCGGCGATGAGGAAAAGTACACGCTGGTCGGCGCCGGCGAAGAAGACTATGACGAGGGCAAGATCCTGTTCACCAGCCCGATCGGCCAGGGGCTGGCCGGCAAGAAGGTGGGCGACCAGGTGGCGATCGAAGTCCCGCAGGGAACTGTCCGTTTCGAGGTCCTGGAGGTCGGCTACACCGAGTGAACCGCGGCGCTCAGCGTCCGCCGGGTTGGAAGTGGCTGAGTTCAAGCGATCGGGCGCCATCGACCTTCAGCCGGTTGCTGCCCGGCCAGAACAGGATGCGCTGGGCGGCCGCGTGAGCCATCGGCCCGCCGATCTGCTGCTGGCGGAACAGTTGAGCGTCGCTCCGCCCGTCGCCCTCGAGCACCAGCAGGTCCTTCGCTTCCGAGTAGGTCATGCGGATGGCGCGGGCCGTGTACACGGCCGATTCGACGATGGTATTGCCGGCGGCCTCGAATTCGGCGGCCTGTTGGGAACCGTCGGGCCGGAGCACCTGGCGCACCGACAGCCGGTTGCAGTTCATCACCAGGCCGCGCGGGCCCAGCGCTTGGGGGTCGTCGGGCGGGAGTGGCGCTTGCAGCGAGTCGGCCGGGGCGTAGATGGTGCGCACTTCGTCGTGGAAGGTCAGCTCCCGGTGGTGGACGTTTCCGGTGATGCCCCCCTGAAATCGGATGTAAAGCTGCCGGAGCGGCGCTTCGTCGTCGGCCGGCGCATCGGGTACCAGAGGCAGGCCTCCACGCCCCACCAGCGGCCCGTCCGCCGCGGCCTGCCGCACGCTCACGAGCCAACCCGGGCCGCGGGCCGTCAGGTCGCCGCTGAGGAGGTTCACGTTCAGGTCGCGGGCCTGCATGCGTTCGTGGGCCGTGGTCTGCCGGCCGTCGGTGCCGCGGCTTTCCATCAGCGCGCCGCCGCGGCAGAACACCTGCTCGGCCTGGGGAGGCTCGCCGACGTCGGCCTCGGCAAACCGGATGGGCTGCTGGAATTGGACCTCCAAGAGTTCGGTCTTCAGCGACTGCTGCGGGGTCCGCGCCACCACCGTGTCTTCAAACCGGGCCGTCCGCCCGTCGAAGTCCATACGCTGGCGCCAGTCGATCGCCAGGCGGGTGGCCGAGGGCAAGGGCCGGCCGTCGAGGTCGCGGTCCAGCGGAAGTGTCATCGTGCCCGCCCCGTCAATCAACAACCGGTTCGTGCCGCGGTTCATGTGGATGTGGTTGGCCTCGATGGCCATGCCGCGGCCCTCAAACTGCGCCGGCTCGCCGGCGATGGTCACTGCCGCGCCGGCCGTGTCGGCATCGACCACGTGGATACGCTCGCCGCGGACGAGCACGGGCCGCTCGCCGGGCAGGCGGGTTTGCGTCTCGGCGAACCGCGCGTCGCCCTCCACGGACACCTCCGCCACTCGGGTCGTCTGCTCGCCCAGCAGGATGCGGGCGTGCAATGTCTTGCCGCTCACCTCGAACTGCTGCATCCCGCCAAGCGCCGCGGCCGGGCTCGCAGCGGCCGCGTGCGGCCCGGGCAAGGCCGCGGGGGCGTGCGGAGGCGGCTGCCCCACCAGGTCGCTCCCCGACGGCGACGCCCCACCGGGCTCGCGGAACACGACCGGCTTCAGCTCCACCGGCCGGCCGCCGTCGCGGCGCACGCGCCGCCGCGGCTGCGAGGTTTGCGTGCCGGGCTGCCAGTTCGACCCGGCCCCGGGCGGCAACTCGCCGAATACGACGGTCAACTCGTCGACCGAGCCGTCCAGTTGCGGCGAGCGGATGCGCACGTCCCGGGAGGCGTCCATCCGGCGGGGTCGCAGGCGCGGTTCCTCCTGCCCCGAAGCCGGCGGCAACTGCTCAAACCGGAATTGGACCGTTTCCGCTTCCAACTGCCCAACGCCCCGGAACCGCAGCCATGCGCTGCCGTCGACCTTGACCATCTGCCCGCTGTCGTCCGGCCAAACGCGCGCCTCCTTCTTCCACGATACTTCGAGGGGGTCGTCCGGCTGATCGGCCGTATCCCCCCGCAGCCAGCCGGGGCCCTCGGCGGCCATCCGGGCAAGCCCTCCCGACGGGTCGGGCTGATAGACCAGCCGCCTGGCGTGGATTTCGTTCGCGCGCTGCCGCAGCACCGCTTCGCGATCGTCCTCGAGCAGGATGCGGCCGTCGGTCAGGTCGTAGCGGAGCAGCCGGCCCCGCGCCACCACACCCTGGTTCGGCGCCGACACGGTGACCGGATCGCCCGTGGCTTCGATCCGCTGCGGCACCAGGTCCAGCGACGGCCGGTACTCCCGTTGGCTGGTGGGCACCAGCCGGGTGCCGCCACGGTAGGTCGTCTCGGCCGGCCGGTCGCGTTCGACGAAGTAAATGGCCAGGCGGTCGCAGTCGAGCCGGTCGTCGCGGCCTTCCGGGTTCAGCCGGAGGACCTGGACCTGCTGCTCGAACGAGGCGACCTTGCCGGGAATGTCGAACCGGAACGGCCCTTCACAGGTGATTTCGACCGGGAGGCCTTCCGCCCCGGGGGCGCCGGCGGCATCGGCCGCGTCGGCCGCGTCGCCGTCTGGCCGTTCGCTATCGGATCGGGCGGCCCGGGCCGCGGCCACCCGGTCCAACTGCAAATACAGCCGCTCGACGTGACGCAGCTCGAACAACTCGATGCCGGACACCGAGGGGGTCGGGTCGCTGCCCGCCAATTCGCCTTCCAGCAGCTTGATTCGCAGGTCGCGGCCGCGGCCGTGGTGCGGGCCGAACCGGAAATCGACCGCGTGCGGAGTGACGACCTCGCTACGGGTCATGGTGACGTCGCGGGTGACGACCAGCAGCGCGTCTTCCGGGCCGTCCGACTCGCCCCGACTGCGAATCGTGATGCGGCCCTGCAACTGCCCGCCGACGATCTCTCCCACGTCGGCGCGGCGCAGGTCGAGCGGGCGGTCGAACTCAAGTACGGCGCCCTCGGGGGCTTCGAGGACGATGGCCCGGCGGAGACGCTGCTGCTCGCTTTCGGCGGGCCCCTCGGGGGTGAGAATGATGGCGCAGGGGCGGAGTTCCAGCCGGCCGTCGCCCAGGTTGCGGTAGTCCTGCATGAGGAGCTGGAACTGGTCGCTCTCGAGGATCTTGGGGTTCTTCAGGGCCCAGGAGTCGGGCGGGAAGAGGTCCTCCAACGCGGCGATGCGCGGGTCGATGCGGCCGTCCTCGCTCCCCCGCTGCCCGGCGCCCGTTTCCGCCTCGGCGCGCCGCGACGCGGTCGGCTCGATCAGCGGAACGGCCACGGCGGCGTACACCCAGTACGCCGCCAGGACGGCCAGGAAGCTTGCGGTGATGCGAGCGATGCGAGCCATGAAACAGCGTAACCGGGGCGTCTCTGTGGGTTCTGCTAGGTGAGATAACTCTGCACGACGTCGTCCCAGCGGCGCTGCGACCGGAGGATCCGTTCGATGGCCTCCCGCACCGCGCCGGCCCCGCCGGGCAACTGCGCCACGTAATGCGCCGCCTGCCGCAGCTCGGCGCACGCGTCGGCCACGGCCACCCCCAGCCCCACGGCGGCCACGGTTGGCAGGTCCGGCAAGTCGTCGCCAATGTAGCTCACCTGGTCCAGGGCGAGCCCCAGCGACTCGGCAATCCCGCGCACCGCCGACATTTTGTCATCGACGCCCTGGCGGACGATTTCCACCCCCAACTCGGCCGCCCGCAGGGTCACAATGTGCGAACTCCGGGCCGTAACCAGCCCAAAACGATACCCGGCCTTCTGCCACAGCCGGATGCCCATACCGTCGCGGATGTGGAACCGCTTGGTTTCCACGCCGGCGTTGTCGACCACGATGCGACCGTCGGTCATCACGCCGTCGACGTCGGAGAGGATCAGTTCGATGGGTTGGCAGCGCAGGTCGATGTCCATGGCGCTAGCTTTTACGCGGCTCCCCCGCCCTCGGGTTCGGGGAAAACGCGGTAGGGCGGCCCGCCGTCCGGTTCGAGGCCGTCGGACTCGCCGTTTACGGCATCCTGGGGAAATAGGCCGACAATGTCGGTTACGTCGAGTAGTCCTATTGGGCGCCCCTCCGCGTCGACGATGGGCAACTCGCTGATCTTCCGCCGTGCCAGGGTGGCCACGGCCGCCCTGAGCATCGTGCCGCGGACGGCATGGACCGGATCGGGCGTCATCGCCTCGCGGACCGGCCGGTCGAGCGAGGCGTCCTGGCGGCGCTCGAATAGCCGGGCGAGGTCGCTGTCGGTGAAAATGCCCACCAGCCGCCGAAGGCCGTCGACCAGCATGATGGCCCCGCTACGCCGGCCGGGCACGCTGACCCCGACGAGCACCTCCCGCACGCTCTGTTCGGCCGACGCCACGCGGCACTGGCCGATCGGCCGCATGTGCTCCTCAACCTTGCTCAGCCGCCGGCCCAGGCTGCCGCCGGGGTGGAAGCGGGCGAAGTCTTCCGGGCGGAAGCCCCGCATCCGACTGGCCACCAGGGCCAGGGCGTCGCCCAAGGCGAGCATCGCGGTGGTGCTCGTACTGGGCGCCAGGCCCAGCGGGTCGGCCTCGGCGAGCCGCCCCAACTCGATGGTTTCCAGGGCCGCCCGGCCCAGCGTGCTCTGCCGGCTGCCCGTAATCGCCAATATGGGCAGGCCGAATTGCTCCAACGCCGGCAGCAGGCGGACCACCTCCTCGGTTTCGCCGCTTTGCGAGAGGATCAACAGTAGGTCGTCGGGCTGGATGCGGCCCAGGTCGCCGTGGATGGCTTCAGCCGGGTGCAGGTAATGGGCGGGGGTTCCGGTGGATGCCAGCGTGGCCGCGATCTTTCGCCCCACCAGCCCCGCCTTCCCCATCCCCGTCACAATGACGCACCCCCGGCACTGGAACAACCGCGCGACGGCGCGGCCGAAGGCGCCGTCCAGCCCCGCGGCCAACCGGCCCAGCGCGCGGCCTTCGGCCACGAGGATTTCCCGGCCCTGCCGCAACGGCTCCAGGGCCGACCATTGCGGCGTGCATTCCGCGGGTTGGGTGCTCATCGCCTCGTCAGTCCTTCGTCGAGCGGCCGGAAGCAGAGCTTCTCACGCCGTAGGATGGACATAACCGTTCACGGGCCGGCCGGGGACTGGTCCATTTTTCGGCCAAGAGACGCTATCTCGGGAAAAAAGGCGCTTCCGTTTCCAGGTGCCGGCCGCGCCAATGTAGTAGGCACATGCCGCCGTGCCGTCTTCGGACAAAGCAGTCGGCACCTGGAAACGGAAGAAATCGAAAAATGGACCTGTCCCCTTACCGGCCTCCGCCGCGAAAATTGGGACAGTCCCCCGTGAACGGTTACCGATGGACATTCCTGTCCGTCATGGGCAGGGGATTGTAGCGTTGGAGCGCCGCCGTGGCAACGCGAGAAATCGAGCAACAGAGAAATCGAGCAACAGAGAAATCGAGCACCCTGCTTGCTTTGATGGCAAAGCTAGCAACCGTTCGGCCATGGGGCGGCATTTCGGCACGCACTGCCGGCTCGCCCCGCAAGCGTAACCGTTTACAGGGGGACTGTCCCCCTTCGCATCCAGCCGAGAAAACTGCCACTGCCGCCCCGTGAACGGTTAAGCCCACGCAGAGCCGCGGCGGCGGGCATGGCGGAAACCGGCCCGGTCGTGTAGGCTGAAGATAGTGGGTTTTGGCAACGACGCGCCCGCGCGCTTCCCGCCCGGATAGCCGTGGACGGGGGACTGTCCCAATTTTCGCGGCGGAGCGGGTATTCCTTCTGGATGACGCCATTTCGCCGCGAAAATAGCACTGTCCCCTTCAGCGGGTGCGGCACAACAACCATGCAGGAGCATTCAGCCATGCAAACGTTCATTATGTTGGGAAAGTATCCCACGCAGGCGCTGCAGGGAATGAGCGTCCAACGCACGCAGAAGGCCAAGAACCTGGTCAAGCAGTTCGGAGGCGAGGTGCAAGCGGTTTACGCCACGCTGGGCGACTGGGACCTGCTGGTCATCGCCTCGCTTCCCGGGCCGGAGGAGGCCATGAAGGCCTCCGTTGCCCTGACAAAGCTCACCGGCATCGGGTTTTCGACCGTGCCGGCCGTGACGGTCGACACCTTCGACAAGCTGATGAGCGAACTGTAGGCGGAAATCGGACATCCTGAGGTCCCGATGACGGTCGAATACGAGATGACGCCGGACGATCTGGTGGCGTTCAACGTGTACCACCATCGGCGGTCGCCGACCGCGCGCCGCCGATACCTATGGTCGTGGTTCTTCCCTGCCGGGGCGTGGCTGTTCGCATGCACGGCCCTGTGGCACCTGGCCGGCCGCGGGCGCGGCACGCCGTTGCAAACGTTTCTGGCCCTGCTGCCCTTGTTCCTTGCCGTGCCGGTTTACCTGCTCTGGTATCCGTGGGCGTATCGCCGGAACCTGCGGAAGAACCACCCTACACACTCGGTTTTTGGGTGTCAATTTTCCGGAATTCCACATCCGCCCCCCCACTTGTACCCCCTGGCTGCGGCGCAACGCGCGCATTTCGTCCCATCGCACGTCTTGTCTCCG
>PWXP01000052.1 GCA_003561895.1 Planctomycetaceae bacterium
CCTGCGCCATGCCGGAATCGAAAATCTTTACCGGCCAGGCCCGAATAAAGCGAACTGCCGGAACCGGGACGGGAACCCCGAGGCAGGCCAATCGATGAGGCGGAGTGTGTATAACGCGGGGGGTATTCGAGTGCATATACTCGCCGCGTGCCGCTATTGCGCTTTTGTAGGATGGACATTCTTGTCCGTCTTCGCCTTGACGGGCTAAAGCCCTACGGAAAGCGCAGTTTTAGGCCGCGGCGAGTATAGGCCCTATCCGAACATCGGCCCGCGACACTACCGCAAAGACACCATGCGGGTACGACCGTCTTCCTCGATCCAAACCTTATCCTCGCGAGCCAGCCAACCGAGCGCCTGCATGACGGTATCGCGCGGCCTGCCAACGGCTTTGACCAGCCGAGCCATGCTCATCGGCCCGTTTTCCACCAGAACTCCCCACACAACACCGGCCGTTTCGCCAATGCGCGCAACCGAATGTACCGGAGCTGCCGTCGACATCACCTCACCTCCTTGATTCACGAACGAACAACTTTTCCAATTGGGCGAATCACTCAGTCTATGCAAAGTATAGCGAATGTCCTGCGTGTAGCAAGGGTCGGGTCCGCCCGACCCTCAAGAGCCATCTACCAGGATATTTGCGGCGACTGGGGGTCATGGGAAATATAGCTAAGAATAACTCCGCCAGGGCAGATCCTGCATTTCGCTGAAGAGGCTGGTTGACATCGCGCGGAACACCGGCCCGAGACCCTCGAAGTCGTGGTCTTCGGCCTGCTGGAACACCACGCAGGTCGAACCCCGGATACTGGCCGCGCGAACCTGGGCGGTGTTGGTCATGTCGAGGCAGTAGAAGAACAGGTCGTAACCGACCAACTCGTGCCCTGCGATCGTGTCGCGCGTCTGGTGGGCTTCGAGCGAGTCGTATTCCTGGCGCATCGCGTCGACGACGGCCCGGGCCAGCACATACGGCTCGGCAGAGGGGGGATAGCGGGCGGCTGACCAGAACGCGCCGCTCGGGCTGTACACGGTCACCGAATCGCTGTGGGAGTCATGCACCACATCGTCGAGCGTCCAATTCTCGGGGTACTGAAATCGAAGTCCGGGAAGTTCACACTTGGCGGGCATCGGTCGACCGGTTGGCTGAAGGGGAACCATTCACGGGCCTGCCGTCCCCGGCCGGGCGAAGGGGACCGTCCCCCGTGAACGGCTACGCTGAAGGAGGGCACTGAGGGCTTGCACATGATAACAAGCCGTATTTCCTCAACCGGGCTCTTCCGTTTCTAGGTGCAGACTGCTTTTCCAGGGGACGGCACAACGGCGTGTGCCTACTACATAGGAGCGGGCTGCATCTAGAAGCGGAAGAGCCCTCCACCGATGATACCTGCTGCGCCCCCTCGCGAACAAGGTGGTACCACGGCGGGCTGGGCAAACAGGTAGAAAATCGGAAAACGCCGAAAAAACTGCTCTTGATCGCCCGGCCCCCTTTGACTACAAGGCGAGGGCCTGCTTTTCGATAGGCTCTTTGAATCTACGCATTTTGTGCCGCTTGCCGCGGAGGTCTTTTCATGCGGGTCTTGCTTTGTGCCATCGCGATTGCAACTAACTCAATTTCAATCGCCGCTGAGGACCCCCAGTTTCCTTATGTTGCCCATGTCTCGGCCGACAACGTGTATGTCCGGAGTGGGCCCGGACAGAACTACTATCCGACAGACAAGCTGGTCGCCGGTGACCCGGTCGAGGTCTATCGACATGACCCCGGCGGCTGGTACGCCATTCGCCCGCCCGAGGGCAGCTTTTCCTGGGTCTCGGGCCGCTACCTGAGTCCCGGCGACGAGAACTTGGCGGTGGTCAACGGCGAGAACGTGGCGGCGCGGATCGGAAGCCGTTTCAGCGACATCAAGGATGTCATCCAGGTTCGTTTGCAGAAAGCCGAGGTCGTCGAGGTGGTCGGCGCCGCGGTGGACGAAAGGGGCGCCCGACGCTGGTACAAAGTCGCTCCCCCCTCGGGTGAGTTCCGATGGATTTCCGGCCGATACCTCGATCGGGAACCGGTGCCGGTGGGCGTGCGTCGGACGGGCGGGGCCGCCGGAAACGCCCTGACCACCGCACCAGCCGGCGCCGAGCCGGACCACTTGGATTCCGAGCCGGACCAAAACGCCTCCGAATCGCAGGAGCAAGTAGAAACGCGCGGCACCGCCCCCCCTCGGGTGGCCACACAATACACGGCCCAGGGCCCCAGAGGCCTCGGCCCCGAGCAGTTCCGGGACGAACTGGAGCAAATCGACCTGGAACTGAGTGCCATGGTGGCCGAGGAACCGACCGTCTGGCATTTCGATCGGCTGCAACCTCGGGCGGAACGGCTCCTGCACGAGGCGCAGACGGCGGTCGAGCGGGGTCGGGCTCGCCTGCTGGTCGAGAAGATCGCGCAGTTTGCCGATCTGCGACGCCGCCATCAGGAGGTTGCGGCGTTACGCGAGCAAACCGATCGGGCCAGCCGTCGCTGGGCCCGGCTCAGCCCGGCGGACAGCCACGCGCGCGGTTCCGTTTCGGTGGAACCGCGTTTCGACGGGGCCGGACAACTCGTCCGCGTCACGTCCGCCAAGCCCGGCGCCCCGCAATTCGTCCTGCTCGACGAGCGCGGTCAGCCGAGTTACTACGTGACCCCCGCCCCGGGCCTGAACCTCCGCCATTACGTGGGGCGGCGTGTGGGAGTGAACGGGACCGCCGGATACATTCCCGAGCAGCGGACCCCTCACATCATGGCCAGCCAAGTGCAACCGATCACGATTCGGTAGGGCGCAGCCGGCATCGCGCCCGTGTCCGTCTCGGGGCTCGACGGACAGGAATGTCCATCCTACCGGTCCATTCCGACCTGCCGGCGGCCTAATCGCGGAGCGATTCGGGCGGTTCGATGAGCAGTTCCGCTTGGGCCACCGGTCCCGCCGGATCCGCGACGATCCCGGCCTGCTCCACCGGGTCCTCGGCCGCGAGCGGATCGTCGATGGCAACGATCCAGAGAATCAGGGCAGCGATACTGGTGCCGGTGATAACGGCCGCGACGGTCCAAACTTTTTCCCATTGAAACTTTCCGTCGACCGAGAAGCGTTCCATGGTCGCGCCGGCAACCAGGGTGAACAAGAACAGTCCCAGCCCGACCGTGGCGGCGAACACCAGCGCCTGCACCGAGGCCAGCATCCCTTCGGGGGCCAGGGCGTCGCCGTAAGCCCAGCCGACGATGATGAACAGCACGTACGCTATGCCGTGCAGAGGTTGGGCGATGACAATCAACGTTCGCGGTTTGCCAAGGATGTAGGCCTGATAGAGCAGCAGCCAGGCAAAGGCCCCGACCACCAAGGTCGCCCGGTAGCCGATTTCGCGCATCAGAAATCCCATCAGCAGGAGCGTTGCCACGGCCTGTGCCAACTGGGCCAGGGCCATGGCGCCCGGCACATACCTGCTGGAAACGCCCATGCCCTGCATGAACGGGGCGGTACCCAGGAAATAGAACTGCATCAGCCCGGCCACCACCAGCGACAGCACCAGGAAGACGGAGAAATTCAGGTCGCGCAACATGGTGAACGCTTGGAAGAAGGCCTGCAAGGCCGGCACGTCTTCAACCGCGGCGGGCGGGGTGTAGGGTACGACGAAGAAACAGGTCACCCCCATGACGGCGGCCAGGATGGCGGCCAGGTTCATACAGTCGCGGCCCTCGTTCTCGCCCCCCAACAGCCGCCAGCCGGTCAGGATGTAGCCCGAAACGGCCCACGCGATGGGCGCCCAAATGAAAATACCCGCCGACGCCGGCCCGACCTCTTCGCGGGGGAAGACTTCGCCCAGTTGGGCGAAGGTTACCGAATTGACCAGCGGCAGCGCCGCCGCGTAACAGGCCGAGAAGCCCAACATGCTCCAGAACAGCGGCCAGAACTTGGTCTGCCGTGCGGCCACAAACATCAAGACCGCGCCCAGCAGGTGCGCGATGCCCAAGAGGACGTCGGCCCCGATGAAACGGTCGGCCAGCGGTCCGGACACCAACGGCGTGAAGATGCAGGCCAGCGGCAACGTCGCGTAGACCCATCCGGCCTGCTTGCCCGAAAGCTGCAGCGGGCCCAGTAGCCGCGCGGCCAGCACGGGAGCCCACGCCCCCCAGATGGCGAACTGTAGCGACATCATGACGCTAAGCTGGAAAAAAAGCCGTGGATGTTCAAGCGCCCAACCCATTGGAACCCTCCTCACGATGAAGTAAATACGTCCGGAACCCTGCACGATCCGGCCACTCGTCGCCGAGAACGCCTCGGCCTCCCCGGGAACGCCCCCGGCGGTAGCGGGCATTAGACCATCCATGGCTGAAATTGCAATCCCCGTCAAGCCGTGTAGCGACAGGAGGAGCGTCTGGGTAAAATGGTAATGGTATAGGTGATCGGACGCCGCTCCCGTACCATCGACCCCCTCGCCCCGACAACCCCCCCGAGCGAAGGGTGCAGGAACAGGCTTTGGGTTGGAGTTCACGCTTCAGCGTGCGACACTCCTGCTGGAGTTCACGCTTCAGCGTGCGACACTACTGCTGGAGTTCACGCTTCAGCGTGCGACACTCCTGCTGGAGTTCACGCTTCAGCGTGCGAATCAGGTACGGGCCAAATCCGGCACGCTAAAGCGTGAACTCCAGCGGGGGAAATCCGGCGCCCATAGGCCATCAACAAGGGAGATTAACATGCCACAAGCTACAAGGTGCAAGAAAATGATAAGGTGCAAGAAAATGATTGCAAAAGTTACCCGCTGTCTGTCCCTACTTCTGGCTGCCCTCGCGCCCACGCTGCCGGTTCCGGCCCAGCAGCTTGCGGTCCGGTCCGACCCGCAGCGCGCCGTGGTCACGGCTGCGCAACGGCCCGTGCTCGTCTACCGCGTCGGCGACGTGCCCGCCAAACCCTACGTGGAAGAAATCTACACCCCGGCCGGCATCAACCTGCTCCGCGACGCGCCGCGGGACCACGTGCATCACCACGGGCTGATGCTCGGCATCCGCGTCGACGGCGTGAGTTTCTGGCACGAAGGGCCCGGCACGGGGCGCCAGCAGCACCGTGGCTTTGAAACCCAGCGCGCCGAGAGCCGCAACGGGCGCAGCCGGGCCGTCCTGCGCGAGTCGCTCCACTGGCTCGCCCCCCAAACAGACGCGCCCCTGCTTCGCGAATCGCGCCTTCTCGAGGTCCGCCGGACGGACGACCTGCCCGCAACCCTGCTCACCTGGGAAAGCCAATTGACCGCGCCGGAGGAGGAAGAACGGGCCCTCGACGGCACACATTACTACGGCTTGGGAATGCGGTTTGTCGAGGCGATGGACCACGACGGGCACACTTTCAACGCCGCCGGCGAGCCGGGCGACCCCGCACGCGGCACCGAACGGCTGGTCCACGCCCGGTGGGCGGCCTACACGGCGGCCGTCGACGACAAGCCGGTCACCGCCGCCCTGTTCGACCATCCCGAAAACCCGAGGCACCCCGCACGCATGTTCACCATGACGGCGCCGTTCGGGTACCTGTCGGCCACGATGAACTTGCGCGACGAGCCGTTGTCGATCGAGCCGGGCGAAACGCTTCGCCTGCGGTACGGCGCGGTCGCCGCCGACGGCCGACTGACGCCCGAGCAGGTCGAGCAGCTTTACCAGCGGTGGCTGCGCGAGAGCCCGCCGGCCGACTAACGTCCGGCCGCCCGATGTAAACGGACGCACCCCGACGTAGGATGGACATTCCTGTCCGTCGCCCACGTAGGATGGACTTTCAAGACTGTCTAGCCGACGGACAGGAATGTCCATCCTACCAAGAGGAGTCGTACCATGCCGAAATTTGCCGTCATCCTTCCCGCGGCGGGCAAGAGCCGCCGGTTCAAGGACCCGCACTACCGGAAGCCGTTCGCGCCGCTGGCGGGCAGGGCCGTGTGGCTGCACTCGGCCGAGCGGTTCATCAACCGCAACGACGTGGTGCAGCTCCTCCTGGTCATCGCGCCGGAGGACCGCGACGATTTCTTCTTCAAGTTCGGCTCGAACGTGGCCATCCTGGGCATCGACGTGATCGACGGCGGCCCGCAGCGGGCCGACTCGGTCATCGCGGCGCTGGAGAGGGTCAAGCCGGAGGCCGATTTCGTCTGTATCCACGACGCCGCCCGGCCCTGCCTGGCCGACGAATGGATCGACCGGGTGTTCGAGGAGGCTCAGAAGACCGGCGCCGCCATTCTGGCCGTCCCCGTGGCGGGCACGCTCAAACGAGTGGGCGAGAACCACCGCATTGCCGAGACCGTATCGAGGGAGGGGCTTTGGGAGGCCCAAACGCCGCAAGTGTTCCGCCGCGAGTTGATCGAGCAGGCGTACGCCCGGCGCGGGGGATTGAACGCCACCGACGACGCGCAGCTCGTCGAGCGCCTCGGCAAGCCGGTTGCGGTCGTGCCCGGCTCGCCGGTGAACCTGAAGATCACGACCAAGGAAGACCAGCGCCTGGCCGAACAGGCGCTGAAAGCCCTGCCGAAGCCGAAACTCGCCGGGCCCGTTCACCCCTTCGCCGACGACGATATGTGGCGGTAAGCAGCCATGTGGGATAGGCTTCCAGCCTGTCGACCGATGACAGGCTGGAAGCCTATCCCACGGAAAAGAGACGACAGGCTGGAAGCCTATCCCACGGAAAAGGATGACAGGCTGGAAGCCTATCCCACGTGGTCCACAACTCTGGACTCGCAACCACCCATGCATGACGTTTTCGCTGAACTCCGCTGGCGCGGACTGATCCACCAGGCGACCGACCCCGCCACCCTGCCCGCCTGGCTGCTCGAAAAACCGCGCACCGTGTACGCCGGCTTCGACCCCACGGCCGACAGCCTGCACGTGGGCCACCTGATGGCGCTGATGATCCTCCGGCGGTTCCAGCGCGCCGGGCACCGGCCCATCGCGCTGGTGGGCGGGGCCACCGGCATGATCGGCGACCCCAGCGGCAAGAGCGAGGAGCGCAACCTGCTGTCGGTCGAGCAACTCCGGGCGAACATCGCCGGCATGGAACCCCAACTGCGCCGGTTCCTCCAGTTCGACGCCGGCCCCAACCCCGCCCTGCTGGTGAACAACTACGACTGGATGGGCCGGTTCGGATACCTCGAGTTCCTGCGCGACGTCGGCAAGCACTTTCCCGTCAACGTCATGCTCACCAAAGACTCGGTCCGCAGCCGGCTCGAACGCACCGAGGCCGGGCTCAGCTATACCGAGTTCAGCTACATGCTGCTCCAGGCGTACGACTTCGTCCAGCTTTTCGACCAGCACGGCTGCGAGGGCCAGGTGGGCGGCAGCGATCAGTGGGGCAACATCACGGCCGGAATCGACCTGGCGCGCCGGCTGCGCGGCGTCCAGCTTTACGGCATGACCTGTCCCCTGTTGACCAGGAGCGACGGGCAGAAGATGGGCAAGAGCGAGGCCGGCGCCCTCTGGCTCGACCCCGCAAAAACCAGCCCCTACCACTTCTACCAGTACTGGATCAACCTCGACGACGCCGACGTGGACACCTGCCTCCGCTTTTTCACCGACCTGCCGCAGGACGAGATTCACCGCGTGCTGGCGGAACACGAAACCGACCGCGGCCGGCGCACCGCCCAGCGCCGGCTGGCCGCCGAACTGACCCGGCTGGTCCACGGCCCCGAGGGGCTGGCCATCGCCGAGCGCGCCACCGCGATCTTCTTCGGCGCCGAGATTGGCGACCTGACCGACGCGCAGCTTCGAGGCATCTTCGCCGACGTACCCAGCCGAGAACTGCCGCGCGCGAGCCTCCAGGGCGACGGGCTGCCGGTCGTCGAAGCCCTGGTCGCCGCCGGGTTGGCCAAAAGCAAGGGCGAGGCCCGCCGGACGATCACCCAGGGCGGCGCCTACGTGAACAACCGCCGCGCCGCCGACCTCGACCGGCGTCTCACGCCCGACGACTTCGTGGGCGGGGCCGCCGTCGTGCTGCGCAGCGGCAAGAAGAAATACGGGCTCCTCCGTTTCGTGTGACCGGCTGTCCGAAAACTCCCCTCTCCCTTTGGGAGAGGGGCCGGGGGTGAGGGCCTGTGGGATATGAGTAAGATAGGAGTAAGGTCTTTGGCCCATAGCCCTAACCCTAACCCTCTCCCGGAGGGATAGGGAACCTGGATCCGAGCCTTTTCGGACAGACTCCGACCGGCATGCGCAAACGATACCGCACCATCGTCTACCTCCTCCTCGGCACGCTGGCCGCCCTGGCGCTGGCGCTGCTGGGGGCCTACCAGGCGCTGCTGGCCGTGCCCGAGGAGTATCGCGCCGTCGTCGAAGCCGATCCCGAGGAGCAACGCCAGGCCAGCGACGAATTGCTTCAGCAGGCGGCGGCGCTGGCCAGCGACGTCCGCCAGCAGCGCGATTGGGAGGCGTGGTTCACCGA
>PWXP01000158.1 GCA_003561895.1 Planctomycetaceae bacterium
CAAGGGTTCGCCCGACGCGGAAGTCCAAAGCGATGGAGAAGTCGGTTGCGAACGGGTCGCGGAACAGGTTGGCGAACGTCGCCCCCAGCCCGCCCTGGCCGGCGGCAACGCCTTCCACCCTCGCATAGTAATCGCCCCCTCCGGCGGCCTCGCCGGGCTGGTGGACGACCCGCACATCGCTGCCGGCGGTCGCGTTCCAATCGGGGCTGAACCGCCCGGTCTGAAAGTCATCGTCCACCACCGTCACTGTCTCGCGCGGCGGTTCGGGCTCCGCCGCGGAAAACGCCGGTGCCAACCATGCCGCGCCCACCAATGCCAGCCACGCGCCTATCGGTCGTCGGAGCATGATGCAACCTCATCGCTAGAGAGTCAGGATCGATCCGACCGGTCCCAATACCGGTGTCAATATTTCAAGCACCCCAGGCAGGATTCGAACCTGCGACAACTGGTTTAGGAAACCAGTGCTCTATCCCCTGAGCTACTGGGGCGTAGGTTTTGTTGTGGCAAGGGTGTATGCGAACTCCATGGCTAGATGTTCGGCACTTCCGTTTCTGGGGGCAGGCCGCGCCAATGTAGGAGGCACACGCCGTGTGCCGCCCCCCGGAAAAACAGTCTGCACCCAGAAACGGAAGAACCCAATGTTCTTCTTCACCTGAACTGTCTTTCCTATTCCGGTATCCATTCAAGGCATCGCAGGGGCAATCCAGGCATCGAACATCCCTTTCCATGGGCGCCGCGAACTCGGCGATTGATCCTTACCGGCAACCTAATGCACCACTGGCACTACGAGG
Source organism: Planctomycetaceae bacterium (assembly GCA_003561895.1). Classification (GTDB taxonomy): domain Bacteria; phylum Planctomycetota; class Planctomycetia; order Pirellulales; family Thermoguttaceae; genus PWXP01. The sequence goes on from PWXP01000158.1 coordinate 792, forward strand.
CCACACAGCGGGCCTTCTCGAACCTCGCGCACCACCCTATGGGCGCGCTCAGAAATAACTTGAACAAATTGTAGTAGGCACACGCCGTGTGCCGTTCGCGAATTTCGGCACACGGCGTGTGCCTACTACACTCCAATTGACCAACTTATTGGTGAGCGCGCCCTATGGCCGAACCGTCGCTTCCTCCGCCGTGGGGAAGTCGTCGGGCAACGGCTGGGTCACTGCGCCGCTGGCGGCCCATTCGGCCCCCCGTTGGAACGTTACAATGAAGCCCACGTTCTTGTGCTGCGCCGGGCCGTGGCCGAACACCGTGTGGAACACCCGCCCCTCGCCGTAGTTGACGGTCCACAGCACGGGCTCCTCGCGGTCCGAGCCGCCGATCTCAGCAGGCGCAAACGACGTGGCCAGCACCGTCATGTTCTTGGCCGGCCCCCGCATCCGGTCGTACAGCTCCTCCACGCCGAGCATAAACACCTCGGGCAGGTCGCGCGTGATGGGGTGGTCGGGTTCGCGCACGGTCACCTGCACGGGGAACTGGCGGCCGTGGCTGCCGCCCCGGCCGGGCGAGTGGTCGCGCACGAACTCGCCGTCTTTCCAGTACACCCAGGGGCCGCTCTTCTCGTTGCGGCCGCCCCAGCCGCCCAGGCCGATCATCTCGTTGTACGCTTCCCAGCGGGGGAACGAGTTCGAGGCGGCATGCACGATGATCATCCCTCCGCCGCCGGCCATGTACTGCTCCAGGTCGCGCTGGGTTTCCTCGGGCCAGTCGGCGCCGTTGTAGTTCATCACCAGCACGTCGTAGTCGGCAAATGGCGGCCGGAAGCCGCTCATATCCTGCCCCCCGGGCGGTGAGGTGGCCACGTCGACCGCGAACAGCCCGGTCTCTTCGAGCGGCTGCCGGAGCAACGGCGTGGTGTTCCGCCAATCGTGGTTGTTCTGCCCGTCGATAATCAGGGCCTTCAGCGGCGGTTCGGCCTGGCATACGCCCGTGGCCGCGGCCACCCAAACCAACGTGCCGATCATGAGATGCTTCAACAACATGGGAATCTCCTGTTGTGGGAAAACAGTGGGTAGGGTCGACTTCTCCCAACCATTCTAACCGCCAACGATGCGGAAGGGAAGCAAGTGCCCGGGGGCCAAGCCGAATGTGCTGTCTGTAAGTGTTTATGCATTCAGGGTTTGGGAAAGGGTCCCAAACCGTCTTACCCGCAGAATCGCGGTTTCCCCGTGTTTTGGCCAACAGCAGCCGCATTTTGCGGATTTTTCGACCACTTCTGATCTTGTGCGGGGATCGCTTGCGCTCCGGCAAGCGTGCATGAATTGGGCTTGCGGTAGCTGGTATGCTGAATGCTGTCAATGCAATCTCTTACGGAGGACAGCGAATGCGTACCAAGAGGAGTGTTTCGACGTTGGAGCAGAACTTCTACGACGGGTCGTACGGGTTTCGCCCGGGGCGTTCGCCGCACCAAGCGATGGATGCCGTGTGGAAGGAAACGATGCGGGTGGGAGGCGGGTGTATCTCGCCCATCCTTGCGAACGTCTACCTGCATTACGTGCTGGACGTATGGTTCGAGGGATATTACACGTCGTGGGGAATCTCCGCCGGCGCCACGCGGCGCGGGATCTGCAGCAGGGTGTACCGCAGCAGCAGCCCCAGCAGAATAAAGGCGGCGCCGGCGACGGTCCACAGTGCGGGCCGCTCGCCCCAGACGAGCACCAGAACGGGGTTGAGCACCGGCTCGAGCAGGCAGATGAGCACGGCCTCCTGGCTGCCGATCGAACGCAGGGCCCGGTTCAACAGGATGTACGGGACGGCCATTTGCACGGTGCCGAACGCGGCCAGCACGAGCAGTTGCGCGGCGGTGGGCCACACGCCGTAGTACGCCACCCAAGGCAGCAGCGCCACGGCGGTCACACCGTGGCACAGGGCGATGAGCCAGGCCGCGTTCTCGGCCCGCATCTGCCGCAGCAGGACGATCACCGCCGCAAACATCACGCCCGAAAGCATGCCCAGGAACACGCCCGCCCGGTGTTCCCCAACCGCCTCGAAGGCCAGAATGATGCCCACCCCGGCCACGGCGAAGGCCAGCGGAAACAGCTCGCGCCGCATGAGCGGCTCCCGCAGTATGGCCACGCTGATGAGGAACACCCACCACGGCGCCGTGCTTTGCAGCCAGATGGCGTTGGCGGCCGTCGTCAGGGCCACGGCCGACAGGTACGTGACGTTCATCGCCGGGAAGGCAAGGCTGAGGGGCAGCAGTTCGGGCCGCCACCGCGGGCGGCGCACCAGGGGCAAAAGCACCAGCGCGGCGAACACCGATCGCCAGAAGGCGAGCAACGGTCCGCGGGCGGTCTCCTCCCAAACCAAAAAGACCGGCGCCTTGGCAAAGAATCCGCCCGTGCTCCAAAGCACCGCCGCGGCGACGATGAGCAGCCGTCCGCCAAGCTTGCCGGAGGGGTCGTTCATGCGCGGCTCGTCAAGGTGTTAGCGGGGCGGCTTCCCGGGATCCGGCGCGAAGGGTAAGTTCTTCCACGCCGATGTTTCATATCGCGTCAAGCGTCCGTTTTCTCCGGCCTGCACGATCCGGCCCGCCACCCCCGGAACGCGCTCGATCAGGGCCAGCCCGGGCTCCGGTCCCAGCACACACGCGGCCGAGGCCAGGGCATCGGCGGTCATGGCGTCGGCTCCAACGACGGTCACGCTGCTGCGGCCGGTCAGCCCAATACCTGTTTTCGGATCGACAATGTGCGAATAGCGCGTGCCGTCGATCTCGACATACTGCCAGGCATCGCCGGAGTGGGCGATGGTTTGGTGCGTCAGCCAGAGGAAGGTTTCAGGGGGGGCGGCCGGATCGAGCGGAGCGACGGCGATGCGCCATCCGGGCAGGCCAGGGGGGGCTGCCTCCACCCCAACGTCGCCGGCGGCGTCGATCAGTGCCCGATCAATGCCCCTCTCGCGGAGCACGCGCATCGCCTGATCGATGGCGTAGCCCTTTCCGATGCCGCCCAAATCAAGTCGCATCCCCTCCTTCTTAAGGGTTACGCATTGACGGTCGGGGTGGAGTTCCATGAGGCGATAGTCGACCCTCTGAAGGGCCTCCTTGATGTGCTCCATCGAGGGGATTCTCCGGCGGCGGCGTGCCCGCCGCCACAGTCGGGAGAGGGGGCCGACGGTCACGTCGAACGCCCCGTCGCTGGCCTCGCTGATTTGCCGTGCCCGCGCCAACACCCGCCACAAGTCGTCACTGACCGGCACGCAGGCGCCGGTTCCGGCCGTTCGGGAGAGGCGGCTCAACTCGCTTTCCGGATCGTAATCGCTCAAGATGCCGTTGAGTTCGCGAAACCGGTCGAACGCGGCTCGGGCGGCGGTAGTTGCGGTCTCCTCGTTCTTGCAGTACAATACAATCCTCACCGGGAAGGCCATTTCCACCCGAGTAAACTCGAAACGCTGAAATTCAGCGCCCTCGAGCGGCCGGGCAGGTGGAGCGGCCATGGCCAGCGTACCGACCAACCCCATCCCTGCCGCCGCGAGCACCAACCTGCCGACCGCGAGTTTGGGCAAAGAACCGGCTAATGGACGATCCCCCGAAAGGGCGGGCACAAGTCGATGGTGCTGGGAGTGTTTCATTGGTAAAAGGCTTGGCGGAAGGACTGCTGAGCGAAATGTTTCCTTAACCACGAAGTGAGGTTGTGCTGGAATGAGTAGCTTACGTTGTAAAGGCCCTTGGTGGCAAGTTCCCGTCATGCTTTTCCTGGCGGTGGGCCTTATCACTCTCGTCGGCTGTCCGCCGGCGCCGGAAGAGCCGGACGTGGAACCCACGGTAACGGAACCCGTACCCACGGTCACCGCGCCGCCACCGCCCGAGGAGCCCATCGAAGAGCCCATTGAGGAACCCATCGAGCCCGTCGAAGAGCCCGAGGATCCCATTGAGGAACCCGTCGAAGAGCCGGAGGAGCCGGTCGAGGAACCTGAGGAGCCGGTCGAGGAACCCGAGGAGCCCGTCGAGGAACCCGAGGAGCCCGTCGAAGAGCCGGAGGAGCCGGTGGAAGAGCCGGAGGAGCCCATTGAGGAACCCGTCGAGCCCGTCGAAGAGCCCGAGGAACCCGTCGAAGAGCCGGAGGAGCCGGTCGAGGAACCTGAGGAGCCGGCTGAGGAGCCCGAAGAGCCCGAAGAGGCCGCTGCGGTGCTGGAAGACCCTCTGTCCTTCGCTCGCGTGCCCACGCCGGCCTGGATGCCCGAACCGATCGAGGTCGAAGACGCCGCGGCCGAAACGGAAGAGGAGATGAAGCCCTACACGGAGGGCATCCCCGACACGGACGTGACATTCGACATGGTGCCGATTCCGGGCGGAACCTTCCTGATGGGCAGCCCGGAGGACGAGGAGGACCGCCGCGACGACGAAGGTCCGCAGGTCGAAATCGAAATCGAGCCCTTCTGGATGGGCACGCACGAGGTCACCTGGAACGAGTTCGAACTCTGGTCGCTCGCACTGGACAAGCAGCGGCGCGAGATGACCGGCGTCGACCACACCGAGCGGCACGAACTGATCGATGCCATCGCCATCCCCACCAAGCCCTACACCGACATGACCTTCGGCATGGGCAAGGGCGGGTATCCGGCCGTCTGCATGACGCAAACCGCCGCCAAGATGTACTGCAAATGGCTTTCGGCCAAGACCGGACGTTACTACCGGCTGCCGACCGAGGCCGAATGGGAGTACGCCGCCCGGGCAGGCACCACCACCGCCTATAGCTTCGGGGACGACCCGGAAGAGCTTGACGACTACGGCTGGCACTTCGAAAACAGCAATGATCGCTACCAGCGGGTCGGCCAGTTGAAGCCGAACCCCTGGGGGCTTTACGATATGCACGGCAACGTGGCCGAGTGGGTGATCGACCAGCACGTTCCCGACTTCTACTCCCAACTGAACGAGAAGCCGGGGCCGCTCGTGAACCCCCTCGCCCAAGCCACCAGCCTGTACCCGCGCGTCGTGCGCGGCGGGTCGTGGGATGACGACCCGGAAGACCTGCGCAGCGCAGCGCGCAGGGGGTCCACCACCGACTGGATGCTGCAAGACCCGCAAATTCCGCAGAGTCCGTGGTATCACACCGACGCCGACTTTGTCGGGTTCCGCGTCGTCCGCCCGCTACGGGTGCCGACGCCCGAGGAGGCCAAGCGGTACGAACTCGACGAAGTGCAGATTACCGAGTTGGAGGAGTATCGCGACGCGCAAGCCGGGCAGTGGTAATCGAGCCGTTCGCCGGCGGGAAACGTGGGATAGGCTTCCAGCCTGTCTTTCCCGCCGAGTTAGCTGGCGGCCTATCCCACTCGGGTGACAGGCTGGAAGCCTATCCCACGCAATGGTATTGTCTCGCACTGCCGTAGCAGGCGGACGCGTCGTTTTGTTTCGAGCGAGTTTTCACGGGCCTCGGCCCGCCCCTATGTATCAACCAAGGAGTATTACGATGAGCGAAACGCAGAAGAAGACCGACCGGCGCAGCTTTCTGAAACGAGGCGCCACGGCAGCGGCCGGCGCCACCCTGGCCGGCAACCTGAACATCGCCCGTATGGCGCACGCAGAGGGCAGCGACGAGATCAAGGCGGTACTGGTCGGCTGCGGCGGGCGCGGCAACGGGGCGATGAACGACAGCTTCAACGCCGACCGCGGGGTCCGGTGCGTGGCCGTGGCCGACGCCTTCGAGGGCCGCGCCCGCCGCACGGCCGACCGCCTGCGGAGAGACCACAAGAACCGCGTCGACCTGCCCGACGAGCGGGTGTTCACCGGCCTGGACGCCTCGAAACGGGCCCTCGAGGTGGACGCCGATCTGATGATCAACGCCACCCCGCCCGGATTCCGCCCCTACGACTACGCCAGGGCCATTCAGGCCGGCCTGCACGTGTTCATGGAGAAACCCTGCTGCGTCGACGCGCCGGGCTTCAAGATCCTCCAAGACGCCAACAAGATGGCCGACGAGAAGGGCCTGAAGGTGGGCGTCGGCTTCCAGCGCCGCCACAGCCCCAATTACATCGGGACCATCGAGCGGATCCACGACGGGGCCATCGGCGACCTGACGCTGCTGCGGGCCTACTGGAACGGCGGCGGCATCTGGAACCGCGGGCGGCAGGAAGATATGACCGAAATGCAGTACCAGGTGCACAACTGGTACCATTTCTGCTGGCTTTCGGGCGACAACATCTGCGAGCAGCACGTCCACAACCTCGACATCTGCAACTGGGTCATGCTGGCCGAGTGCGGCGGCGATCCCCAGGCGGCCCGCCCCGTCCAGGCCAACGGCATGGGCGCATGCGTGCGGCGCTACACGGGCGGCGCGCGAGGCACCGGCCAGATCTTCGACTCGCACTTCGTCGAGTTCACCTACGCCAACGGCGCAAGGATGTACAGCCAGTGTCGCCACATGCCCGGCACCTGGACCACCGTGGGCGAGGGCGTCCACGGCACCATCGGAACGTCCAATCCCAGCGGCTCGATCAGCGGCGAGAACGCCTGGCGCTTCCGGGGCCGCCGCGTCAACGCCATGGTCGAAGAGCACCGGGCGCTCATGGCGGCCGTCCGCAACGGCACGGAGCATAACGAGGGTTGGCACGGCGCCGCCAGCAGCATGACCGCCGTGCTGGGCCGGATGGCCACGTACTCCGGCAACATTGTCAAGTGGGACGATGCCGTGGCTAAGGGCGGGACCGAGTTCCCCGACTCGCTCGAGTGGGACGCCCCGGCCCCGGTCGAGCCCGACGAACACGGCGACTACCCGATCCCCGTCCCGGGAGTCTATCGGGCCTACTGAGCCGGTCGAGGCCGACCCAACGTAGGATGGACATGCCTTCCTGTCCGTCTACCGGGTCGACGGACAAGAATGTCCATCCTACGTGCTGGTGCCGCCGTTTTTGATGCCGGCCCGACGCGTTGCAGCGCCCCGCACGCTCGCGTGCGGGGCGTTTCTTTTCCCGACTCTTCCGTTTTTAGATGCAAGCTTCCTGCAAGCAGCCCTTCGCATACAGCCGAGAAAACCGCCACTACCGCCCCGACCGGGCGGCCCTGGGGGATTGCTCCCCCAGGGCTCCCACAGATCCGTACGCGCTCACATTAGGGGGTTGGCTGGAGCGGGGAAGCAGGTACAATCGAGCCATGGCTAGGCCGCCCAGGATCGAGTTTGCTGGGGCTGTCTACCACGTGACCTCCCGGGGCAACGCGAGGCAGGACATCGTGCGCGATGACATCGACCGGGAGAAATGGGTCGATTGGCTGCGGCGGACGGTCGAGACGTACAACTGGCGCCTGCACACGGACGACGCAAGCCGAGCGGTGGCCGCGTACTTGGCGCGTCGCCGGTGCGGCCATCCGGCCGGCAAGGTGGCCGACGCCGTAAGCGTTCACGGGTCGGAAATCAGCCGCAGGGCGCTAGCCCCGGTTCGCTTGGCTTGAAACAAGAACCCCAGAAACGGAAGAGTCCCAAATTTGTTGCTATCGAGGCCTTGACCGCCATTGAGTTGCATGGCACACTGTGAATAGGTATGACAGCGGGATCGGTCAGCGGTTCTCGGCGGGGGCCATCGAGCCCTCGTTAGGGGTG
>PWXP01000423.1 GCA_003561895.1 Planctomycetaceae bacterium
CTGTCCGAAACATGGACCTGTCCGAAACATGGACCGCTCCCCGGCCGGCCCGCGAACCGTTACAATTCCGATATGCCGGCATCCGCTGAGTACCGCCGACTCCTCCTACCGGCGTGAACCTATGAACCCGGCCGATCTGACCTACGCGCTGAAGGAGCACGCCCGACGGGTCGGGTTCGACCTGGCCGGCGCGTGCCCGGCCGTCGCGCCGCCGGCCTGGCAGCGGTTCCGCGCGTGGCTCGACGCCGGTTTCGCCGGGCAGATGCGTTACCTGGAGCGCGGGGCCGAGGCCCGCCGGCACCCGCGAGCCGTGCTTCCCGGCGCGCGGAGCGTGCTGATGCTGGCCGCCAACTACCGGACGGTCGAGCCGGTGGCGCCGGGCCTCGGGCAGGGCCGCGTAGCGCGGTACGCCTGGGGTGCCGACTATCACGCGGTCCTCCGCCGCCGGCTTCGAATGCTGGGGGCCCTGCACCGCCGCCTGGCGCCCGGCGAGCGCGCGCGCGGCGTGGTCGATACGGCCCCGCTGCTGGAACGCGAGTTCGCCCGGATGGCCGGCCTCGGTTGGATCGGCAAGAACACCATGCTCATCAACCGGCGGTTCGGCAGTTGGCTCGTGCTGGCCGCGCTGCTCACCACGGCCGAACTGGCCTACGACGAACCCTTCGCCACCGACCATTGCAAGGGTTGCCGGGCGTGCCTGCAAGCATGCCCCACCGGCGCCCTCGTCGAGCCGTACCGCCTCGATGCCCGGCGGTGCATCAGCTACTTGAGCATGGAGCACGCGGGCCCCATTGCCGAGGAATTCCACCGGCCGATGGACCCGCGGCTGTTCGGCTGCGATGCGTGCCAGGAGGCCTGCCCGCATAACAAGCGAACCCCCTGCTCAGCGGACCCGCAATTCCGGCCCCGCGACGGCATGAACCCGGTCGATCTGGGCGCGCTGGGTTCCCTCGACGCGGCGGGCTTCGCCGCCCGCTTCGGCGATACGCCGCTGGCCCGGGCCGGGCTCGAACGGATAGGGCGCAACGCGGCAATGTGCGGCCGGGTGAAAAGGTGAAGCGTTGAGCCGGATGGAGAAGTGGTGCGGAATGTGGTAAAATCGAGGAAAAGCCTTGTGGCCTACGCGCGTTGCACACCCCTACATATTGTACCCGACCTGCCGGCCGTACCCTACATTATGAATACCGCCTGGGCCACCCGGCCCATGACTTCTTATCAGAATGCCGATGATGGCAATCACTACCAGCAGTTCAACCAGTGTAAAACCCCTTTGCCGAAAATGCATGGTCGATCCTCGATAACGGTACTTCATTTGTCATTTTCAACTTTTCAACCTTCAAACCAAGTTCACGAACCGGGTTCGTCAGCGGCTGCCGGCCGGTGCCAGAACAGCCGCCAGTAGGTTTCGTCGATGGCGTACACGTCGCAAGTGTTGCGGGCGGGGTCGAACGCCGCGGGCAGCACGCCGTAACGCTGCATCTCGCGAATGTAGTGCTCGTTGGGCACGAAGCCGGGCATGTCGAAACGCTTGATCTCGTCGAGCTTCTCAGACGCCGCAACGATGTGGGCAAGGATGGCGCGGTAGTCGGGGTCGGACGTGTCGCCGAAGACTACCGGATGACTCACCGGCTGCGGGGGGCGGCTCCGGTCCTCAGTCACCGGCCGCAGGTCGCCGGAGGGAGGCAGCGGGCCCTCGGCGTCGCCGCCGGCCTCGCGGGCAAGCGGCGCGCGTAGCACGAGCGACTGCTCCGGGCGGCATAGATTGTAGATCCGATGCCGCGAGTAACGGCTCAACGGGCGCTGCCACGAGAGCAAATCGCCCCACGGGTCGATGCGCGTTCGGGCCGTCACGTGGTGGGGGAACCGGTCGGCCGAGTGGCACGCCCCGCACCGCCGCTGGACGGCCTCGGCGGCCGGACGCGTGGAGGGCCAGCCGTCGGCCATCACTCGGGTCGGCTCGTTGTTGCGCCACATGCCGCCCACCTGGCCCGAGCCGAGCGCCGCATACGTGCCCGGGTACGCCGCCCCGGAATCGATCCACAGGCGGATCGTCTTTTTCTCGCGGGGTGAAAGCTGCACGTCGTGATGGCCCGGCTCGAGCATGTCCATCAGGCGCGACGCCGAACTGTAGGCCGCATAGGGCGGGTCGTTGCCGTGCGGCCGGCCACTGAGGTGCCCCGGCGGGCCGGAGGTGTCTTTCACCTGCCAGTGCAGGAACAGTTCGTAATAGCTGAGCGAGTACACCGGCCCCCGGTCGCCGCTGAGCACCACGCCCCCTTCGCGCCGTTCGGGCCGATGGCACTCGACGCAGTGCCGGTCGAGGATCGGTTGCACGTCGCGCGGGAAATCCATGACCGGCGGAACCTCGGCGATGGGCTCGATGCGGCTCGCTTCGCGCACGAAGGCCGCGGGCATGTCGGTGGCAAAGGTTGGCGTTCGCAGCCGGGGCTCGTGGCAACCGACGCATGAAAGAGTCTCGCCCGGCTGGAGGGTCACGAAGCTTCGCATCTGCTTGACCGACCGGCCCGAGGCGTCCAGCGCCGCGAAGTAGATGCTCCGCATGGCCGGCACCTCGAAGTGGGCCGAGCCGTCGGGCTCGACGGGCACCGTGCCGAGTATTCGCTTGAGCGTCGACGTGACGCCATGCCCGATCGGCTGCGAACCGCCCCCGTGGAAGTTGACCGGCTTGGGCAGGTCCTCGAGCCCCAGCAGCCGCTCGATGGCCCCCGGCGCCACGCCTTCCATGTTTCGCCCGGTGTACACGTCGGCCAGCAGCAGGGTCGCCTTAGCCTCCCGCACGTCGGACCGCCGCGGCAGCACCCGCTCGCGCGGCCGGGGACGCAGCGCGCGGGGTTCATGCACCATCTGCTCGCCGGTGTAGATCACTTCGCCGCCGCCTTCCCGGTCCATTAGCAGGAGTTGGTTGCCGCGGGCGACGAGGAACCGGTCGGCCGACAGGGGATACGGGTCGCGGAAGTCGGCCGACCCGGTGATGTTCCGCAATGCCCGGCGGTCGTCCGGCCCCTGCTTCGCGGTGAGCAGGGCCACGTGGCCGGCGGCCTCGTTGCGGCCGTGGCGGGGCGAGTTGATCAGCACCAATTCCTCGCTTCCGGGAATGGGCCGGGCGCCGATGAACACGCCGCCGGCGTGCATGTTGCCGAAGTACACCGTCTGCCCGCTCCCGTCGGGAAACACCGTCCACAAGTGATGGAAGCTCACGGGGTCGCGGTTGACGTATTCCCAGCGGGTGTACAGCACGCGGCCGTCGGGCAGGACGGCCGGCGTATTCTCGGTGAACGCGCCGGAAGACAGCATCTGAATATCGTCACCGTCCGGGCCGCAGCGGAAGAGCACGGCCGTTTGGGTGAAGAAGCAGCCGATCCAGCGATTGCAGCGGCTGGAGCAGAACACAATGTTGCCGTCGGGCAGGTACGCCGGCTCGATGTCGTCGAACGGGCCGGAGGTGAGCTGCCGCAGCCCGCTCCCGTCGACGCCGACCTCGTACAGGTGGTAGTGGCGGCTGCCGGCCTTGCGGTAGGAGAACAAGATCTTCCGGCCGTCGTAATGGACCACCGGATCGCGGACGGCGCCGCCGGGGTCGTCCACCAGCGGCGTCAGGTCGCCGTTGCGCACGTTGAGCTTCAGCAGGCGGCCGCCGTCGGCGCCGTGAATCCACATGTCCGGATCGACAGAGGCGTAGCCGAAGTTGGCGTAGTAGTGGCCCCCCGGGTCGCGCCCCGGGGCGCGCTCGGCGAAGACGATCGCCTCGCAGCCGTCGAACTCCAACTCGGCCAGCAGCCGGGCGCGGCGGTCGGCCTCTTCCTTGCGCTGGGCGGCTGCCAGCCGCTGGAGCACCTCGGCCCGGGCGGCGTAGCGGGCGGCGATCTCCTCATCGCTGAGCGCGCGGCGCCAGAGGGCCACTTCGTCGATATACCCTCGAAATCGGGAGCCCGCCGAGGGCGCCCCCGCCGAATCGCCGATTCCCAGTCCCTCGTCGGCCGCGTCATGAAGTGTACCGTCGTAGCGGGCCGAGCCGGCCAGGCGGCCGTCGAGGTACACGGCCAGCGTGCTTTCCGCCGGCCGCTCGGCATTCGGGCGGGCGACCGCGGCCACGTGGTGCCAGCGACCGGTGTGGAGGCGGCCCCCTTCCGCAAAAAGGTACGCGCCGTTGCTCTGGTTGTGGTACAGGCTGGCCCGGCCCTCATGAATCGCCACGTGGTAGGCGTACCGGGGCGCGCCGCCCCACCGGAGCACCAGCCGGCCCCAGGTGGCCAATTGCACCGGATGGACCCACAACTCGATGGTGTACTCGGGCCCCAACCGCAACGCATCCGAAACCGGCGCGGTCAGCCACTGCGCATCGCCCTCGGCCACGCCCAGCGCCACGGCCTGCCCGCTCGTGCCGGGCAACTGCTCGGCCGTGACGAACCGTGCGGTTGCCGGTTCGCCTTGCGGCCCGCGGGCGGTCAGTTCGTCCACGTCGCCCGCCCGGGCCTTCAGCGTCCCGTCGAAAGTCCACCTTGCCACCAGGCCATCCTCCGACGCCGCCCTCGCTGGCCCGGCCCAAGACGTCGCGACGGCAAGCATCGCAAGCAGTATTGTACCCGGCGCCGTTCGCTTGCATGAATGGCCTTGGAGTATAAACGGACTCGGCATGATTCGATGGCTCCCTATCGAAAAAGGTACTCGGGCATTGCTCTCCAGTGTCGCGAGCCTGATCGGCAGGGTGGCGGTCGTTACTCGCAAATCAACTGGAACTCGGGCATATCGGCCCGCGGGCGGACGCGCAGCAGGGCGTGGATGGGGTCGAAGGTGCGGAGGATCTTCTGGTAGTCGGGATCGTCGGTCGAGCGGAACACCGCCTCGGCGCAGCGCTGCGTGCCGCCGGCTTCCGCGGCCAGCGGGGCCAGCAGGAAGTTGTTCTTCTCAGGGTGCATGATCCGGGTGTAGAACTTCCGCGGAATGCCGTCCTGGTGGCACTCGGCGCAGCGGCGCGCGGCCACCTCGGCCAGCGCCGAGTCCAAATGCGCAGGGTACATCCGCCGGCTGCCCAGGTGCGCCTTGTGGTTGGACGACGACGTGCCGTAGTACGGAATGTTCAGGTCCATCCATAGGTACACGCGGCGGCGGTCCTCGTCGGGCACGTCGACGCGGGGGTTGCCGTCGGCGTCGGGGTGCCCGCTGCGGATGATTTCCGCAAGCTTGCTGGGCGGACTGCCCCAGCGGCGCGGCTCGATTTCCAGCGTGTTGTGGCCCGCCCCGTTGATGGTCCAAATCCACTTGACGTACGGGCTCATGCCGCGAACGTGGTCGTAATCGGCCCCGGAAGGAGTGTTGTGGCGCCGCCAGCGGTCCTGCCCCAGCGTGCCGGTGCGGGCCAGGATGTCGTACGAGACGTTGAAGAAGTCGGTCATGTGGCCGGTCAGGTCGACCCCGCCGGGCTGCTCTCGCTCGTTGTGGCAACTGATGCAGTGCCGGTCGAACACGCCCTGGACGACTTCAGGGTAGCTGAACCCCTTGACGCCCCACGCGGGCTCGCGCAGCTTCTGCGGGGCGGTGCGCATGGGCAACTGCCGTAGCGGGCGCGGCGCGACCGAGTTGCGGTCGGCGTGGCAGCCGACGCATCCCTGCACCTCGCCGGGCATCATGTGCGTGAACGTGCGCATGCGCTGCACGGACCGGCCCTCGGCGTCGAGCGCGAGGAAATAGATGGGCACCTCCGAGGGGACCTCGAAGGCCGCACTGCCGTCGGGCGCCACGTCGGCAAAGCCCCACACCTGCTTCGGAGCGTAGGTGGCGCCGCACGAAACCAGCGGGAACTGGAAGCCGAACACCGCGATGTTCCGCATTCGGCCGGTGTCGGGGCAGCGGTTGTTCTGCGGCGAGTGCGTGCTCTTCTCCATCTCCTGCACGACGGCAATCTGCGCAATATCGCCCCGCTCGACGTACGGCTCCAGGCCCGCGTACACGTCCTGCATGAACACGGTCGCCCAGGAGCCCGAAACGCTGCCGTCCTCGGGAAGCTGGGCGTGCCGGTCCATCATATTGCCCGTTTGCACCGGAGGCGGCGTGCGCTTGTGGATCGGTTGCGGGCTGTAGAAGCCCATGCCGTCGCGCGGGGCCAGCAGCGAAGCGACGTTGAGGTCGAAATCGCGAATCTGAATCACTCCGCCCTTCGACACCAGAAAGTGATGCTCGTCGAGCGGCATCGGCTTCTCGTACTGGCCTCGGATGCCCATAGCGAGCATGCCGTTACCGAACGGCCCGCCGCCGTATCGGTGCGCGTAGATGTCGATTTCGGGCGTGAGGTTCCGCACGGCCTCGGGCGCGTTGGCCCCCTTGCTCGGGTCGATGGCCACGATGCCGCCGCGGCAGGAGCCGTTGTGGTTGGTGGCCGTGGCCAGCACGCGGCTGGTGCCGGGAATGGCCCGGGCGTCCATGAACGTGCCAGGCGAAAGGACCCGGTTCCCGTAGTAGCCGGCCAAGCCGGTGCCGTCGGGATTGATGGTCCACAGGCTCTGGATGGGGCACGCCGCGCGGTCGACGTATTCCCACCGCGTGAAGATGATCCGCCCGTCGCCGAGGACCGAGGGGGTGAAGTCCATCAGGTAGTTGGCCGAAAGCCGCTTCTGGTTCGAGCCGTCGCGGTCCATCCGGTACAGCACCGGCGAGGTGACTACGTAGCAGTAGGCGTAGGCTGGGCGGCGGTCGGAAATGAACGCAATGCCGCCGTCGGGCAGCCAGCACGGGTCGAGGTTGTTGTGCGACCCGTGGGTGAGTTGCTCCAGGCCCGTGCCGTCGATGTTGATGCGGAAGACGTGGTAGTTGTGCTCCTCTTCCGGGTACTGGGAGATGTCTTCGATGTGCCTCACGGGGTTCGAGGCGACGTGCCCACCGCGGCGCAGCGCGAACACGATTTCGCGGCCGTCGTATGAGAGGTCGGCCGTGGTAATCATCCCGTCGCCGGCGTCGAAAATGCACTCCAGCTCGCCGCCGCTCTCGGTGGGCGTGAAGATGTACAGCCCTCCGCCGGGCCGGAAGCCCTCGACGTGGTACACGTACACGTGCGAGATATCGAGCGGCCGCCGCTTCACCAGCAGCATGTCGCGGAAGCCGAAATGCCCGCTGTGGACCTTCTCGCGCAGCGCGAGCGCTTCGGGCGTCTTCTCTTCCGGCGGGATGCGGAACGCGGCCAGTTGCGCGTCGGTCACCGGCGCGGGGAAGACGGCGATCTCGGCCGCGCCGGGGTTGGGCGAGTCGGGATGGGAGGAAAGGAACTCGATGCGAATCTTCGCCACCTTCCGCTTCGGAAATGCGATCCGCTGCGGGCCGCGCCGGTGCTCGAGCGTGCCTTCGACGACCGGCGTCTCCTCGCCGTCAAGGTACACCGCGTAATCCTTGAAGCACTCCAGCAGCGGGCTCGTGACCCGGGCGAAGTAGACGATCATGGCCGCGTCGACCGGCTCGTCCCACTCAAGTTCGATCCAGCCGTCCTGCGTGCCGCGCACCGCCCAGTCGCCGCTGTCCTGGTGGAAGTCGGACGGCAGCACGCCGCTTATGGCCAGTTCCGGCCGGTACTGGTCGCTGAACCGGCTGCTGGCCGCCACCCGCGCCTTCGGCGCGAGGTTCTCCGGCAGTTCACCAGCCGCCGCACGCGTGAACGGCACCCCGACAGTAGCGAGCATCAATAGGGCCGCGACCATTCGCAGCCGAAGGTCTACGTATCGCATAACAACAACTCCTTAGGGTTGGCCTCATACCCTCGATATGGGCATCGACGGAAGGCTATTTGGCATCTATACCTGCCGCGTACCGCTTTTGCGCTTTTGACGGCAGGCCGACTGCCAGCATGACTATCATTATGGCACGCGACGGAACACAATGCTAGGGCAGGGCTGTATGCGAAGGGGACAGTCCCGAATGGCACTGTCGATGCCGTAACTGCTTGTTTGGAAACTACTTATGTTGAAGTCGGGTCTTGAACTCCGCACGGGGTTCTCGCATGAGTTTATACCGGTGGCGGCGGCGTTTGAGAACCCGGGGTTCGACGCGGCCGGGCCTGTTTTGTACCTCGCATGGCGATATCACGCGAAGCGTGGTTCGGCAATGCTCCAGGAGTTTTTTCGGCAGCACCCGACGCAAGGAGGGCATCGGAACCTCACGGGCCTGCGATTGGATGACCTGGAGAACGGGGTATTCCGCTTGGCAGATAGTATTTTCCGTATCTTCCAAGCGTTGTGCGCGGATAACCCAGCGAATCGGTCGGGAGCGACTCCGGGAGCGCTCCGGCCGTGCTGAAAAGTTCGATGGTCGGTCAATGCCGGAGCAAAAGCGTGGCGTGCCGC
>PWXP01000655.1 GCA_003561895.1 Planctomycetaceae bacterium
AAATCAACAACCGCATGATGAACACGCTGAAGTTGGGCATCCCCGCCGGCAGCCTCCAGGAGGCCACCGCCGACCTGTTCCGCCGGGCCGGATACAGGATTGCGTTCAGTTCGCGCAGCTATTACCCCACGATCGACGACGATGAGATCGACTGCCTGCTGATCCGCGCCCAGGAAATGGCCCGCTACGTCCAGGACGGGGTGCTCGACACGGGCCTGACCGGCTACGACTGGGTCATGGAGACGGGCGCCGACGTGCACGAGGTGTGCGAGTTGGTCTTCTCGAAAGTCAGCCGGCGGCCGGTTCGCTGGGTGCTGGCCGTGCCCGACGACTCGCCTATCCTGAACGCGCGAGACCTCGAGGGCAAACGCATTGCGACCGAGGCGGTGGGCCTGACCAAGCAATACCTGACCCGGCACGGGGTGACGGCCCGCGTCGAGTTCAGTTGGGGCGCCACCGAGGTGAAACCCCCGAAGCTGGCCGATGCCATCGTCGAGGTGACCGAAACCGGCAGTTCGCTACGGGCGAACAATCTGCGGATCGTCGACCAGGTGCTTGAAAGCACCCCTCGCTTGATCGCCAACCGGCGGGCCTACGAGGATGATCCGTGGAAGCGCCGAAAAATCGACGACATCGCGCTCATGCTGGCCGGGGCCATGGCAGCCGAGGGAAAAGTGGGCCTGATGATGAACGTGCCGCGCGACAGGCTGCCCAAGGTGCTCTCGCTGCTGCCGGCGCTGCAGAAGCCCACCATTTCCGCCCTTTCCGACGAGAACTGGGTCGACGTGAACACGATCCTCGACGAATCGCTCGTGCGGCAGATCCTACCCCGGCTCAAATCGGCCGGCGCGTGCGGACTCGTCGAGTACCCGCTGAACAAGATCATCGAGTAAGCTGCCACGTCAGACGTAGCGCGTCATCAGCCGATCGACCAGCGCGGGCGAAAGGCGGTTCAGCCCCAGAAGCACCTTGCCCCAAAGGTACGGCACGATCTCGTGTTTCCCCCGGCGCATGGCAAGGATCGTCTTCCGGGCGACCTCGGCCGCCGAGACGGGGCGGTGCTCGGGCCAGGCGGGAGCCCCGGTCTTCTCAATAACGCTGTCGAAGAACTCGGTTTCGGTGGTGCCGGGGCTGACCACGAGTAGATCGATGCCATGCCGGCACAATTCCGCCCGTAGCGACTCGCTGAATCCGTGCAGGGCGAACTTGCTGGCGCAGTACTCGCTATTGTGCGGCACGCCGCGGCGGCCCAAGATGGAACTGACGTTCACGATCATCGGCGCCGAGCCTTGGCGCAACAGGGGCAGCGCCAGCCGGGTCATCTCGACCGGAGCGAAGAAGTTCACCTCCATCACGCGCCGCACGCGCCCCGCATCGGCCTCTTCGAAGAGCCCTTGCGCCCCGATCCCCGCGTTGTTCACCAGGATGTCGAGCCCGCCGAACCGCGACCCGGCCGTCTCGGCGGCGCGGCGTCGCGTCTCGGGTTCGGTCACGTCGCCGGCGACGGTGGCTATTTCACCCCGCGCCGATGCGGTTTCCTCGGCCAAAGCCCGCAAACGCTCCGCGCGCCGCGCAACGGCGACCACCCGCCCGCCGGCCGCCGCCAGTTGCCGCACCAGTTCGCGCCCGATGCCGCTGGACGCGCCGGTGACGATCGCTCGGGAGCCGTCGAGAGTTCGCCGCGCCATGGTGGAGTTCGCCGGGCCCGGTCAGGCCACCTCGCCGATTTTGGATTTCGTTTCCGCGTGCGGCCCGTCGAAGCGGTGGCTCGCCCCGGCATGGGGTCGGATGCTGACGCCCGGCTCGTCGATGCGGCCGAAATGTTGCCGCGGCACCTTGCAGTGGACGACCACCCGGCTGTCGGCGTACCGCTTCGAAAGAATCTCGCCATGTGCGGCGAGGTACGCCAGGAGCCGGCCGTTATCGACGCCCATCTCGATGTCAACGTCAAGGAACGTCCGGCTCAGGGTGTCGGAAACGGCCGTGGCGAGACGGCGCAGCCCGCTGCGCCGCTGCGCGCTGACGGGCACCGCTGTCGGATACCGGGCAAGCAGGGCGTCCAGCCGGGCGCGGTCGGGCAGCGCGTCGGCCTTGTTGAGCACCAGGATCGTATCCTTCTCCTGAATGCCAAGCTCGTCCAGCACCCCGCTGGCCGCGCGAATCTGCTCGTGCACCGCCGGGTTGGAGGCGTCGGCCACGTGCAGCAGCAGATCGGCCTGCCGCGCCTCCTCCAGGGTCGCTTTGAAACTGGCGACCAGGTGGTGCGGCAGGTCGCGAATGAAACCCACCGTGTCGCTCAGCAGCACCGGGCCCCAGCCGGGCAGTTGCCATCGGCGGGTTCGCGTGTCGAGCGTGGCGAACAGCGCGTCTTGCACGAATACCTCGGCCCCGGTCAGCGCGTTCATCAGCGTGCTCTTGCCCGCGTTGGTGTACCCCACCAGCGAGACGGTCCTCGCGTCGCTTCGCGCGGCCACCTCGCGCTGCTTGCGGCGTCCGATGGCGGCAAGTTCGCGGCGGAGGTCGCGAATGCGCTTTTCGACCAGCCGGCGGTCCTCTTCCAGTTGCTTCTCGCCGGGGCCGCGCAGTCCCACGCCCTTCTTCTGCCGCGAAAGGTGGGTCCACATCCGCTTCAGGCGCGGCATGGCGTATTCGTGCTGCGCCAGTTCCACCGCCAGGCGCGCCTGGTAGGTGCGCGCCCGGCTGGCGAAGATGTCCAGGATCAGTTCGGTGCGGTCGATCACCTTCCGTTCGGTCGCCTTTTCGAGGTTGCGAATCTGGGCCGGCGACAGGTCGTTGTCGAAGATGATCACGTCGGCATCGTGGAACTCGGCCAGGCGGATCAAGTCGTCAACTTTCCCGCGCCCCAGGTAGGTCGCCGCGTAAGGCACTTGAAGTCGCTGCGTCAGGCGGCCGACGACCCGCACACCGGCCGTCGTCGCCAGTCCTTCGAGTTCAGCCAGCGGCTCGTCGCCCGGGCGCCGATCCGGCAGGAGAACGCCCACAAGAACGGCGGTTTCGCTGGCGACACTTTCGGCGCGTTCAACTTCGTACACGGTGGAAGGTTTTCTCCGGGGGTTTCGAGTCTCTACTAGTATGATACCCCGCCGCGCTCATGGCATCCAGCCCGGTCGCGATTGGCGGCGCCGGGGGCCGTTCCGCGGGAGGGTGCCATGGTACCGTTCCGGGGGGGCGCGGCCAACGGTCGCGGCTTGATGGGTCGTAAGTGTTCACGGGGCGGCGGGGGCAGTTTTCCCGGGTACATGCGAAGGGGACAGTCCCATTTTCGCGGCTGCAACGGTGGCTCACTGCGCCAAACGCTCTGTGTGCCGCGAAAATTGGGACAGTCCCCCCCTGTGAACGGTTTCGTTGGGTCATAGGCCACCATCATTGAGCACGTGGCAGTAACTCTCGTAACGGCGGTCATCGATGCGGCCGTCGGCCACGGCGTCCTTCACCGCACATTGGTCCTCGTGGGTGTGCGTGCAGTCGGGAAATCGGCAAAGGCTCACGTAGGGACGGAGGTCGCGGAAGAAGCCGGGCGTTTCTTCGGGGGTGACGTCCCAAAGCTGGAACTGCCGGATGCCCGGCGTGTCGACCACCCAACCGCCGGATGCCAGCGGCAGCAACTGGGCCGTGCTGGTCGTGTGGCGCCCCTTTTCCGTCTCGGAACTGACCGACTCGACGCGCAGCCTGAGCCCCGGGTCGACGGCGTTGAGCAGGGACGATTTTCCCACGCCGCTTTGCCCGGCCACCACGCTCTCCTTGCCGGCCAGCGCGCGCCGGAATCGCTCGATGCCGAACCCGGTCGTGGCGCTGAGCAAAAGCACCTCGTAGCCCATCTGGCTGTACACTCCCACGAGGGGCTGCACGTGGGCGGGGTCGACCAGATCGGTCTTGTTGATACAGAGGATCGGCCGCACGCCCCCCTTCTCGCCGGCAACCAGGAGCCGGTCGATCAGGTTGGGCTTCAACCGCGGCTCGGCGGCGCTGGCGATGAGGAGCAACTGGTCGACATTGGCGACAATGGTGTGCTGCCGCCCCCGGCTCGCCCGGCTGATACACCCCCGCCGCGGCTCGATCCGCTCGATGATGCCTTCCTTCGGCTGGGTGTGCTCGACCGGGCGGAACATGACCCGATCGCCGGCTACGACGACGTGCCGCTGATCGGTGGCCAGGGTTTTCAACAGCCTCCGGGTGGCACAGCGGAACACCCCGCCCTGCTCGTCGGCGACGGAACTGACGAGGCCCTTCACGGCGAGGACCCGCCCCGGGCGGCACAACTGCGGATCGACTTCAAGCTGCACGCCGAGGCCCGGCTGCTCGTGGTCGTCGGACTGGCCCCCCACGACGGTCCGGCGGCGGCTCAGTTCGCCTTTGCCGCTGACCCGCTCGCCGAGGGCGGGCGCTTCGTCCTCGAATCCGTGTTGTTCGAAGTCGCGGGTCCAGTTGGTCCGGCGTGCGCGGATGGCACGGTTCTTTCGGAAGTCGGCCCGGATTTTCTGCTTCTTTGCCATAAGTCGCTTAGCGGCTGTCGCGATGGCGCAGCCGGCCCGGCGAGTCGTCGTTGACGTCGTAGCTGACCTGCCCGTCGGAATCGTCCTTCACGCGCATTTTGGCCGCGCGGCGGCGGTCCAAGCCCGCCCGCTCCAGCAGCGACTTGCCCAGGATGTCGCTTTCCAGTTCGTCGGGGGGCGGGGGCCCCACAGCGCCCAATCCGGCTGGCGAATAGACGATCTCATAGTTGTGCCGGGCGACCGAGATGGTGTCGCCGGGGTCCAGACGCTTCTCGCTGACGCGGATCCCGTTGACCTTGACTCCGTTGCGGCTCTGCAAATCGCGGATGTACCAGTAGCCGCCGCTGACGGTCAGTTGGCAATGATGCGCCGACACATTGGAGAATCGCAACACCACGTCGCAGCTCTCGCGGCGCCCGACGAGTAAGCTCTTCTTCAGTAAAGGAATGGGGTCCCCTCCACCCAAAGGTGCTAGCTCTCCGTACATGGCTTCTCGACCTGCAAGGTTGTGAAAAACAATTGGTAACAAAGCCTATTGTTAAGTCTAATCTGTCCCCCCGTTGTGGTCAACAATCGGCAGCCCGATCTCCGGCGCACCGTTTACGTCGGAGGCCGTCGCTTCCCGTTGGAGTTCACGCTTCAGCGTGCCGGATTCGGCTTTTGCTTGGTTCGCACGCTGAAGCGTGAACTCCAACCCCTTCCCCAGGCGCAGCGGGACGATATACTTGCCAGTGGAGGCCGTGAGTGGACCGGACGGCCGCCGGCCGAGACCCCACGGGCCGACATACCGGCCCATTGCGAGGGTTCGGCGGGAGGAAAGTCCGGGCACCGGAGGACAGGGTGGTGGGTAACGCCCACCGGCCGCGAGGCCAGGGAAAGTGCAACAGAAAGCAGACCGCCTCCCGGACCCCGTCCGGGCGGTAAGGGTGAAACGGTGAGGTAAGGGCTCACCAGCGGGTCGGGCGACCGGCCCGGCTAGGCAAACCCCACCCGGTGCAAGATCAAGCAGAGAGCAGCGGATCCGCCCGGCCGATTCGGTCGGCCGGGCGGTCCCGCGGGCTGGTCCGGCCCGCTACCGACTCTCGGGTAGATCGCTCGAGGCGCCGAGCAATCGGCGCCCTAGACAAATGGCCGTCACCCGCCGCGAAAGGCGGGGCCAGAACCCGGCTTACAGGTCCACTCCGCCTCCATCTTCCGCCTTGCCGTCCCCGTCTGCCTCGGCAACGTCGATCAGGTGGAGGAGTTTCGAGATGCATAGCTTGTTCATGCTGGTGCGGTGCTCATAGGCCTCCTCGCGGAGGGTTTCGTGGAGGCTCTTGGGAATACGAACGGTCATGACGCTGATCGGTTCCTCTTCGATGTCGATCTTCGCGTCCTTCTTGGCGCGAAGCCCTTGGAGCATCCGCTGGATGTCGGCATAGGCCTGCGTGGTTTTGAAGGCGGCCAGTGCTTCGCGGCTTCGGTACAAGCGGCGGACAATTCCCCGCACGCCGAGCACCTCGCGGAAAAAGGTGGCCCAGTCTGCGTCGGACTGGTACAGGGCCGCGGCATAACGCTGGACTTCGTGTTCAGCTTCGGTCGTCGTCATCAGTCGAAACTCCTTCAATTCGCTTGGGAAAGCAGGGCAGCCGGGCGCCTCCTTGGCCCCGGCTCAGGTGATTTTTGTAGAAAGCCGCGAAAAGGCCAGCGCAAAACCCGACCGAGAGACTGTAAGAGAAAACGCCGTTCAGGAAATATTTTCAATAATAAAAATGATCCAGCCGCCGCCTTTGCCCCGACCGGTTGGTCAAGACGCCGCCATCCTGCGCTGCCTGCACTGCAGTTAATGACAGCTTTGCAGGGCGTTCCTGCACGCAGGCAGAAAAAGTCACATTTCCAAAGTGTCCCGCCGAGGATACGCAACCATTTCCCATGCCCTCCAGGGAAGCCGCGCGCCAAGGCTCAATTGGCCGGTTCTTCCGGCCGGCGGGTTGGCAAAGCATGGGTGCTTTCGGCTGTCTCAGCAGCCTTACTTCACCCACGCGCTCCAGCCCGTTCCGCACCTAAAAACGCAGCAGCCACGTGAACAGCAAGCCCCCGCGCTACGAAGGGAACAACTCGTCGGCCACGCCATCGGCCACGCCCACCGGCCACGCCCACCCCCTTGCGGCCTTGCCGATCGGCAGCTACAATGCACGCTTTGCATCATTTGGCCAACCGGCCTCAACCAATAGGGAGCCTTTAGTGGGAACAAAGAAAAGCGGGAAAGGCCGCCGAAAGATTGGCCGCAAGAAACGCCGCATGCGGTCGAAGATTCGGCACCGGAAGGGGTAGCAAACCATTCGGGCACAATTAGCTCGCCAGGGGGGGGTGGGAACGGCTGAGCGATGCCCCTCGTCAGGGGTATGTGGCCTCCTGTCCGCTCCCGAATTCGGCGCGGCAGCCCGCTGTGTGGTATGCTTTCCGAAAGCGCGCGGGAGAGGAGTCGGAGGCGCTTTACAAAGGTCAGGTCCCCTTGCCCGGTCCGCCCGGTAACTCGCCACCCCCTTCCCCCGCCCGCCAGAATGATGCCATTCCGTGGCGCTCCAAACCCCGAGCCTAAGGTGAGTCCATGTCTGCCCCCTGGATTACGTATCGTCCTGAATTGAAAGTACTTGACTGCACAATCCGCGATGGCGGCCTGGTCAACGACCATCATTTCGATGACGGCTTCGTCCGCGCCGTGTACGAAGCGTGCGTCGAGGCGGGAATCGACTACATGGAGATCGGCTACAAGAACTCCAGCAAGCTGTTCCCCCGAGGCCAGTTCGGACCCTGGAAGCACTGCGACGAGCAGGACATCCGCCGCATCGTGGGCGACAACCCGACGTCGCTGAAACTAGCCGTCATGTGCGACGCCGAAAAGTCGGACTGGGCAACCGAGGTCCTGCCGAAGGACCAGAGCGTGCTCGATATGATCCGGGTTGCCTTCTACGCCCACCAGGTTTCCGAGGCGATCGACATGATCGCCGATGCCACGGAAAAGGGCTACGAGGTGACCGCCAACCTGATGGCTGTCTCGACGAACACCGAGAAGGAGGTCGATCAGGTACTCGAAGTGGTGGCCGACTCGCCGATCGAGGTGATGGTCGTGGTCGACAGCTTCGGCGCAATGTACGCCGAGCAGATCGAGATTCTCGTGAAGAAGTACCTCGAGTACGTGAAGCCCAAGGGGAAGGAAGTGGGCATGCACGCCCACAACAACCAGCAGCTCGGCTTCGCCAACACGATCGAAGCGATCATCCACGGCGCGAACCGGGTCGACGCCTCCATGGCCGGCCTCGGCCGCGGCGCCGGCAACTGCCCGATGGAACTGCTCATCGGATTCCTGCGGAATCCCAAGTTCCACATCCGGCCCATCTACAAGGTGCTCCAGGACCCCCTCCTGCCGCTGAGCCGGCAGGTCGAATGGGGCCCGCACGTGCAGTACAACATCACCGGCCAACTGAACGAGCACCCCCGCAGCGCCATCGCCGCCCGGGGGGGCGACCAGCGCGACGAGTACCTCGCCTTCTACGACAAGCTGACCAGCGACGTGTAGCCCGGCAGGCCGCACCGTTGGAGTTCACGCTTCAGCGTGCCCGTTGGAGTTCACGCTTCAGCGTGCCCGTTGGAGTTCACGCTTCAGCGTGCCCGTTGGAGTTCACGCTTCAGCGTGCCCGTTGGAGTTCAC
>PWXP01000662.1 GCA_003561895.1 Planctomycetaceae bacterium
GGCACGTTCGCCACGGCGAAGGAAGAGGCCTGGAACTACGAGTTGCCCGAGTTCGACCGGTCTGTGGCATCCGCTGCGGTGGGAGTCGATGGAACGTGTATGCTGCTTCTCGAAGATGGTTATCGAAATTTCGTTCCTGGGGGGCGCCGGTTCCATCGGCGCTTCCTGCATGCTCGTGCGCGTCGCCGGGGCCGCCTTCCTCGTGGATTGCGGGGTGCGCTACGCCGGGCCGAGCCCGTTGCCGGACCTGTCGCCGCTGGCCGACACCCGGCTGGACGCCATCCTGCTGACGCACGCCCACATGGACCACAGCGGCGGCCTGCCGGTGGCGGCCGAGGCCTCGCCCGGCGCGCCGGTGCTGGCCACGCCGCCGACGATCGACTTGGTGGGCATCCTCCTGCGCGACTCGCTCCGGCTGATGAACGCGCCCGACCGCGAGGCGGAAGTGCCGCTGTACACGGAGCCGCAGGTCGACCGGCTGCACGAAGACCGCAACGTGGCCGAGGAGCGGTTGCTCGGGCAGGTCCGCGAGGTGGTCGAGGGCGGCGGCCGGGTGCTCATTCCGGCCTTCGCCGTGGGGCAAGCCCAGGAGGTGCTGCTGATCCTCAAGCGGGCCATGCGGAACCGCAGCCTGCCGGAAACGCCGGTGTTCGTCGACGGGATGGTCCGGGCCGTCTGCGACGTCTACCGGCGGCACGAGTCGTACGTCTCCAGGCAGCTCCTCCACGAGATCCGCCGGCAACCGAGGTCGAGACGCAGGGGGCCTTCTACGAGGCCCGGATGTCGCTCGATTACGCGGGGCGGCGGCTGGACAGCGGCCCCCATCGGGCCGCCTCGAAGAAGACGGCCGAACAGATGGCCGCCGCCACCCTGCTGGCCGCCATCGCCGAAGACAAGGACACGGGCGAGACCCGGCGCGTGGCCGACGTCGAGGCGGCGCGCCTACAGGCGGCCAATCCGAAGGGAAGGCTCCTGGAGTGGTGCACGCAATTGAAGAATCCGCTGCCGAATTTTCAGCGGGACGCCTCGGCCGACCGCCTGCTCGGCCGGCTGGCCGAACACGGGCTGACGCGATGGTAACGGCCGCTACCCCACGGGACCGGGGCGGTCGCGACTGGCCAGGGGACAGGCGCGGCATGGAACCTGCCGGACGGTATCCGCGGGCCCTGGAAGTTTGCGCGGAAAAAAAAGCGGGACCATCGGCCTGTAACCTCCGAGGCCGGGGCGCATCTATGCTTGCAGGGTGGGGTTTTTGCCAGAACTTCCCTTCATTGGACATAAGAAAGGTTGACCCATGCGTTTTATCACTTCGTACCGTATTTTGACCCTTTTTCCCACCGGCGGCGTTGTGCTGGCCGCGCTGGTTGCCGGGTGTGGTTCCGGTTCCCCGCCGATGACCGCTGACCCCCCTCTGGAGGTCGAAATGGCGGCGGAAGAGGCTCCGGATTCGGCCGAGTATGGAACGGTGCTGCACGCCGATGCGTCGAACTTCGACGAACTGGTGCTTCAGGCAGATGGTCCTGTGCTGGTCGACTTCTACGCCGATTGGTGCGGCCCGTGCCAGGTCCAGGCGCCGATTTTGGACGACTTCGCCCGCGAAACGACCCATATCCTAGTGGTCAAGGTCGACGTCGACGAGACCCCCAATCTGGCGAGGAAATATGCCGTCAGCTCGATTCCGAACCTCAAGGTCTTCCACAACGGAGAAATTGTCAACGAATATGTCGGTGTGGCCCAGAAGGATCAATTGAAGGAACTCGTCGGCATCTGAGCGTGGCCGGGTCGGTTGCGGAGGGTGCTCGGCCGGCCTGACCCCGTCCACGGAGTGGGGCGTAGCCGTTTGCCTGGAGGTCGGACATGCCTCCAGGTCTTTGGGCCGACGGACGTGTGTGTCCATCCTGCGGCGACGGCGTACGATGGTGCGCAGGGCTACCTAGCGTTGCCGGGATCCGCTGTCGAATCGCACGATCCGCAGGTGGCCTCGGTCGTCGGATAGTGTGTGTCCAAGGACGGCGAGCCCAAATCCAGGGGGTGGTCCGCAGGCACGCCCGGCCAAGCGTTGTCGACCGGCGGCAGGCGAACGACTTGGTCGGCCGCAAGGGTAGTGCCCGATTCTTTTTCGGTGCCCGAGTCGATGGGAACCATAGCGCGCCCGGCGGTGATGGGGGGCGAGCCCGCTGTTCCATACGGCGGGCCGGCTACCGCTTCGGCCGGGACAAAGGCGGTGGCGTGGGCCTCGGGCACCGCGCGGGCGAAGGTCGGCCGGTCGGGATCCGGTCCCGAGTGAGGTTCCAGCGGGTTGTAAATGCCACCTGTGAACGGCTTCCTCGATTGCCCGCGAGATTGTGCCCCACCGTGTGCAGTGCCGACCCCCAAGGGGTTCCGAGCTTCCGTCGTCGGACCGGCGTCCTCTGCGGTCGAGGCTTCCGACTCGCCTGCCGCGCCGGCATACTGTCGCGCCGAATCCGGTTGGGCTTCGCGGCTGGTTGGCGGGGGTGGGTCGGATGGCTCGGACGTCCCAATGGAGTCTTCCTCGGCTTTCCGTTCCGCCCCGGCCGAAGACGTCGACTCTCCTGGCCGCGACGCCCGCGGCTCCTCCCGGTTCGGTGCCTCTCTTGTCGGTTTGCCCGCTATTGGGCCGGTTTCCACCGGCTCGGATGGAGGGGCACCGCCTTCGGCCACCTCATGTTCCGGTGGGGGCGCCACGGCAATGCACTCGATTGGGAACTGGGCCATGTTCAGGCCAAGCGCCAACACAACCAACCCAAAGACGCCCAGAGTTGCCGCAATCCTTGGCATGGCTCTTGTCTCCTTCGGCAAGTTGGTCGTGCTTTCGGCAACAAGCACAGAACCTCCTTGCAGGTCGCTGCCACTCGTTCGTAGGGGAGCGGAGGCACCTCATCATTACGCTTGCGTTTCAACCATACACCGGCACAAGGGACAGGCAAGTGAGAGCGGGCTTCTTTCCGGAGCAATTCGGGCAATTGACGAACGGCCGAACGGCTCAGGTAAACATTGCGGGCGTGTAACCGTTCACGGGGAACGGTCCCAATTTTCGCGGCATCAACGGCGTCATACCCAGTGAGCGACCCTTTCCGCCGCGAAAATGGGCCGGTCCGCTTTGCATACGGCGGAGAAGCCCGCCCGCGCCGCCCTGCCAGCGATCACGATTGCTCCAACGTCCGCACCGCCCGGCCCAGGGCCGCAACCGTGAAGATCATCGGATACAGACATTCATAATACCACAGTTTGGCGAAGTAAAAGCCGATGGGGGCCGGCTCCCGATACCGCCCCTGCTCGACGGCCCGAACCAACCACTCCAACCCCCCTTGCAAAACCGGCTGCACGGCGGGGTTGTTTGGGTCGCTCAACAGGGCCTCGACGGCCAGGGCGGATTCTTCGATGCTCGATGCCCCTCGGTCGGGCAGGCTGCATCCCCAACCGCCGTCCACGCCACGACTTGCGCACAGCCAACGCACTGCTCGCTGGGCCGCGTCATCGGTGAGTTTACCGAGGTCTCGGTAGGCCAACAGCACTCGGGTAGTCCCATAGACGGGGTTCTCCTCCTTCGGATGGTGCTGGTTGCCGAACCACAAGGGCACCCAGCTACCATCGGGACGCTGCGACCGCGACAAGAAAGCGAATCCGGCCGCAATGGCCTGCCGGACACGTTCCGAGTGCGGGCCGGCCCCGGGCCAGGCGGCCAGCGCACGGATGGCGTGCGCGGTCAGGTCGGCGCCGCTGCGGTCGAAGGGCAGCTTTCCCCAGCCCCGGCAGAAGGTGGGCCAGCCCCCGTCGCGGTTCTGAAGATTCAACAGCCAGCGGGCACCGTCAGTCGCCTCCAAACGACTCCGCTCGCGGCGCGATTGCGATGCCGACTGCTCCAGCGCGGCCAAGGCCAGCAGGGCGCCGGCCGTGTCGTCGGCGTCGGGGACGGCCCCGCTGGCGTCGCTCCAGCCCCAACCGCCCGGCGCGGCGGCGGTAAACGGATGGCGCCGATCGTGCTGGCAGTCCAACAGCCAGTCGGTGCAGCCCAGCGCCCCCACCTCGCCGGTCGCCGCCGCCAGCGCCTGAATGGACAGCGTCGTGTTCCAGATGGCCAGGTTCGTGTCGATGGGCCAGGAGCCGTCCTCGCGCACGGAATCGAGCAGGAATCGCATGCCCCGGCGGGTCACCGGGTGGTCGGCCCGGCCGGTGGCCGCCAGGCTCATCACTACGAAGCTCGTCAACGGGATCGCCTCCAGGTATCCCCCGCTGGCCGGCTGCATGTGTGCCAGCGCCCGCATGCTCGGCGCCACCGCGCATCGCCGCACCAGCCAGGCCAGCGGATTGCGCGGCCGCCGATGGAAGAACCGGGCTTGGCCAATGGCCACCAGCGCCGGTACGGCGTAGCTGACCACCGGCAGCCGGAGGAACCGCAGTGTGGAAAACGGCAGGGCGGTCACCTCGAAGGGCAGCGGCGCCACCTCGGACCACGGAACCAGCCCCGCCAGGGCAGCGTTGGTCAGGATAGGCTCGGCGAACGTCTTGTCCACACCGTAACGCCGCCGCAGCCCGTCCGTGCCGCCCCGCCGCTCGATATAGCCTTCCGCCCGGCCGAGCAATTCGCCGCAAGCGTCGGCGGCGCCGGCAAGGTGCACCGCGGCGCGGGCGAGCATGGTGGTGGCGATGTTCGACGCGTTGCGGTCGGTGTCGCCCCATCCGCCGTCGTCGTTCTGCGACCGGGCGAGTGAGGCAACTCCTTGCGCGGCGAGTTCGTTGCCCGCCCGGCGGCGGGAATCGTCGCTGGTATGCGCAGCGACGGCCGCCAGCGCGCTGGTGGCCGTCGCGGTGGCCAAGGCGGAACTGCTGAGCCCGCCCACCCAATGGCCGGCTTCGCACCGCTTGGCAAGCAACTCGCGGCGCGCGGTCTGGTAGGCCGAGCGAAGTCGATGCGGATCAATCACGGGGATGATGGAAGTAGAGGGGGGCGGCGGCTTGCGGGGAAAACCTATGAGTGTATAGACATCGGTGCCCGCAGTCGAGGCGCCTCGAAGGTCCCCGCCAGGAAATGGTGCCGGCGATGGTCGACGAGACGGGAGAACTGCACGATCGGGCTGCGCAGACGACACGAGCCCGGGGAGGGCGTTCCGACCCCATTGGACGTTAGTTTGGCGAGGCTGGGGTCTCTACTCCGATTCCTTGGAGTTTACCGTGCCGCTTGAGTTGAATTGTGCCTTTCGCCAGCCAAGGGCGTCAAGTTCCCATCGTGACGGTTCCGATGACTATTCTGGTTCTGCCGGTGCAGTCGGTCCGCAAAAAGATGAAGGCGGCGTGGGGGATGGGCTTTGTCGAGCATGTCCGAAGCTTGCCCGACTTGATCGCCGAAAAAATTGCCGGAAAATAACGGCCTTCAGTTCCCTGCGTTGCTCAGCACCCCCGGTCGTTCGGAAGCCCCCATCGCACGTTCCATGCACGACTACCGACTGTTCTGGCGCGCGGTCCGCAACAGCTTTCGCACGACCGGAGCCATCGTTCCCAGCGGGCGGTGGCTGTCGCGAGCCTTGGCCCGTTTCGTTGCCGAGCCCTCCGACCTTCCCAGGCGCATCCTGGAGGCGGGGCCGGGCACCGGCGCGGCGACACGCCACATCGCGGCTGTTTTGGGGCCGGGCGATCACCTCGACCTGGTGGAAGTGAACGAGGAGTTCGTGCGCCGACTGCGCGAGCGGCTCCAGACCGACCCCCCCATGGCAGCCGCGGCTGAGCGGATCCGCATTCTCCACTGCCGCATCGAGGACCTGCCCCGCGACGACCGGTACGACCTGATCGTCTCCGGCCTGCCGCTGAACAACTTTTCCGTCGCAGAAGTCGATACCATTCTACGGGGGTTCGGCGAATTGGCCCGGCCGGACGCCGTGCTCTCGTTTTTCGAATACATCGCCATCCGGCGGCTGAAGGCGGCAGTGGCCGGCCGGGCCGAGCGCGAACGGCTCGGCGGCATCGGGCGGCGGCTCGAGGGCCTGCTGGCGGGCCGGGAAATCCGCCGCGAAACCGTGTGGCTGAACGTGCCGCCCGCCTGGGTGCATCACGTCCAGCTTGAGGGGGCCGCACAGCGCCCCCCGCACAAGCCATGATGCGAGGTGTAAGATGACACGACTGCTTGGCGTGCTGACCGTCGCGGCGATCGGCGTCGGCGGATGGTACGGTGCCCGGCAATTCGAGGCGCAGGTCGAGCGGGGCGAAGGCGGTCACGTCGAGCGGATCACCCTTGAACCGCGGGGTCGCCTGGCACCGCGAACGGGGGCTGGGACGTCGGGCGGCACCGGCCGCGCCGGCCCGGGCGCCGCAAGCACCATCCGTATCGCCACCTTCCACTTCGACCGGCTCGACGACCACCGCTTCGCCCGGCCCGTTGTGGCCGACCTGCTGGCGAAACTTGTTCCCCAGTTCGATCTGTGGGCCTTTCAAGACCTCAGCGGCAGTTCCCCCAGCGTGCTGCTGCGGCTGCTGGAGCGGGTCAACGAAGGCGGGCGGCGGTACGACTTTGCCATCTGCCCCTCCGTGCGGGAAAACCCCACCGGGCGATACCTCGCGTTCGTGTTCAACCGCGACACCATCGAGGTCGACACCGACACGGTGCGCACAGGGGAGGATCCGACGGGCCAATTCCGGCACAGGCCGCTGGTGGGCCTGTTCCGGGTGCGCGGACCAAGCCCCGACGAGGCCTTCACCTTCATGTTGGTCAACGTGCAGGTCGATCCCGCGTACGCCGACCACGAATTGCCGCGGCTGGCCGACGTGTACCGGGCGGTTCGCAACCACGGATTGGGCGAGGACGACGTTATTTTGATCGGCAACTTCGCCGCCGTGGCGCGGAAGATCGATGCGGTCTTCGAGCCGGCCCGCCTCTCCACTTGCGTCACCGGCCCGATGGCCGGCGCCGGGGGCCAATCGACCACGAGCAACCTGGTGATCTGCCGCCGCGCCACCGCCGAGTTCACCGGCCGGGCCGGGGTGTTCGACCTCGTGCAGGCGTACAAATTGAATCCGCTGACCTTGCAGACGGTCTCCGCCCATCTGCCCGTCTGGGCCGAGTTCACCGCGCACGAGGGTGGCACACCGGGCTTCGTCCCGTAGCGCGCTCAGAAATAAGTTGGCCCCGGGCCACCGGCAGATACCGGCCGAGACGGAGGAACCCATGGCGGATCCGAAAGGCGACAAGCTGTACGTGAACCTCAGCGCCACGGAGGTGCGGCGCAGGCTCAAGGGGTTCGGGCACGGGGTGCGCAAGGTGCAAAGCGCCGGTAAAAACCGGGCCGTCGTCATTCACACGGCCACCGGGCAGCACCTTGCGGAACTCGAAGCGGTATTCGGCGATGCAAACGTGTCGCACTCGCAAGTGGCTTTTCGCCGCTCGCCCGGGTCGGGCTAGTCGCCGTCGGTCGGGGGGGCGGAGTGGTCGGCCTTCTCGCTTCGCCGCCCGGAGGTCAATCGAGCGGCCGCCTGCCGCCGGGTCGCCTCGTCCAGCGCAATGCCCTGCTCGATGAAACGCTCGACCGTCTCGAGGTTGTGCCGGCCCACAAGCTTGCGGCGGACCCAGCCCTCCGGGGTTCTGCGGAACATAACCAGTTGGGGGACGGGACCGCCGCCGGTAAGGCGCCGGGCCAGCCGGGCTTCACGCTCGGAGTTCACGCGGGCAAAGACGACCCTGCCGAACCACCGCCGACGGCGCAGCGCCGGCAGCACTTGGCGTCTCATGGCTTGGCATGGCGGCCACCAGTCGGTGCCTACCATCACGACCATGGGCCTGCCCGACTCCAGAATAGCCTCGTAGGCCGCCGCGTACGTCTCGGCCTCGGCCTCCAGCTCGGAAGCCGTCAACGCGAGGGGAATAATCCCTGCCAAAATGAGGTTCATCATGGGCGTTTCTCCCGCCGGGCAAGGAATCTGGCAAGACGGTTCTGGAGGGTGGAATGGGGAGAATTCAGGCGGGCGAGGGGGCAATCCCCGCGCAGGGTCAGGCGGCCGCTCATCAAGCGGAGCATGACTATAAGTTTATCGCAAGCAGCAACTTTAGCAAGAGGGCAGGGCAAAAACAGGGCAGGGCAAAAACAGGGCAGGGCAAAAACAGGGCAGGGCAAAAACA
>PWXP01000133.1 GCA_003561895.1 Planctomycetaceae bacterium
GTATACTCGCCGCGTGCCGTTATTGCGCTTTTGTAGGATGGACATTCTTGTCCGTCTTCGCTTTGACGGGCTAAAGCCCATCCTACGGAAAGCGCAGTTTTAGGCCGCGGCGAGTATAACGTTGATGCTCATTGGGAGGGCTGGTATAATTTCCGGCGGAGGTGTTGTCATGCCGGCATACGAAACATTGCTTGCAGACGCCACGCAACTGCCGCTGGGTGAGGGCTTTGCCGGACGGGATTCTCACCCGTAAAGGCTCCGATGAAAGGTTTCCATCTCAACTTCTCATAGATTTCCCCCTTTCACGAGCTTCTTGGCGCAATGAACGGTTACCCATTTCCCACGTCGAATTGTGGGCGACCCGCGACGGGGGGGCGCACTTGGCGAAGCATCTCCCTGCACCAGAACGGCCGCAGCCCCATCCTGGCGAAGTCGACGACGAGGGAACGTACGGCTTTCGGATCGTTGTGCATAGCCGAACGGCGTCGGGCCGCAAGCCGCAACCGGGCGACCCGCCCGACATCTGGGTCCGCGTCGAGCTGACCAAGCCGGTCGGGCTCGAGGCGCTATATCTTCCGCTGAACTTCTGCTACACTCGGGTGCATGGCCAAAGCGATGCCCGCAACCGAGTTCCTGGCAAAGCCGTCTCCCAGCCCCCCTGTCTGCGTGGTCTACGGCGGTGACGACTTCCTGCGCCGGCAGGTGCTGCTGGCGCTGCGCGGCGCCGTGCTGGGCGAGGAGGACGCCGAGATATCGCTTACGCGGTTCGAGGGTCCCGAGGCCGAGCTGCCCAATGTACTGGGCGAACTGGAGACGGTGGCCATGTTCGGCAGCGGCCGGCGGCTCGTGGTGGTCGAGCGGGCCGATGACTTCGTCACCAACTACCGCCCCGAACTGGAAGCCTACGCGGCCAACCCCCTTCCCACGGGGGTGCTGGTGCTGGAACTCAAGTCGTTCGCCGCCAACACGAGGCTGTACAAGACGGTTGCGGCGAAAGGACTGGCCATCGACGCCTCGGCTCCCAAGGGCGCCCTTCTGGTGCGGTGGCTGACCGACTGGACGGCACACCACCATGCGGCCGAGATCACCAGACCCGCCGCCGAATTGCTGATCGAACTGGCCGGACCCGAACTGGGGCTGCTCGATCAGGAGCTGGCCAAGCTGGCGTTGAGCGCCGGTCCGGGCAAGCGCATCACCCCCGAGTTGGTCAAGCAGCACGTCGGCGCCTGGCGGGCCAAGACCGCATGGGAGTTGCTCGACGCGGCACTGGACGGCAAGCTGACCGAGGCCATGCGCCAACTCGACCTTCTTTTGGGCGCAGGCGAGCAGCCCATCGGGGTGCTCGGGCAGATCAGCTACACGCTGCGCCAGTTGGCCGCCGCAACCAGGTTGATCGTGCAAAGCGAGGCGAGCGGCCGTCGCATGCCGGTCTCCGAGGCGCTGAAGCGGGCAGGGGTGCCATCGTTCGTGTTGCGAAAGACGGAGCCGCGGCTCCGCCAGCTCGGCCGCCGGCGCGGACGGCTACTCTACCGCTGGCTGCTCCAGGCCGACCTGGACCTGAAGGGCGCCAGCGCCGCCCCGCCCCGACTCGTTCTGGAGCGGCTGATCGTCCGCCTGGCCGCCGACCCAAACGACCTGGATCGCCCGGCCATCCCAGCTTATAGCGGATGATCCGACTTGCATGATTCGGGCGTATCCGATATGCTCCTGCCCCTCTTCTGTGGACCGGATGCGATGTTCGTGGCCGGCGCGAGGCTTTGTGGCCGGCGCGAGGCTTTGTGGAGCCTGGATGCTTTGTGGAGCCTGGATCGCGCGACTTATTAACGTGGATGCCGCGACCATTTATGTTTGTGGCTGACGCGACCACCGGTCGCGGCTTTATGGGCGTGGACGGCGCGGTTTTGGTGCTCATGGGAATCACCCGCTACTGCTCGATTCGACGAATCGGTCTTGTGTGCCTGGTTGGGGTACTGGCGCCAGGATGCGCGGCGTTTTCGCCCTGGGCGGCCCAAACCGCGTCGAAGCCTGCCGAGCGGGCGCCGGCCGGGCCGGAGGCCACCGCGCCGATAGAAACCGCCCTGCCGACGACGGAAGCTCAGCCCACCTCGGAAAAAATGCAGGAGGTCATTGCCGAACTCCAAAAGCTCGGTGCCCTCGACCCCGATGCCCGCGACCAGTTGGCCGCCGACCTGCAGCGAACCGATCCGGCGCTGTGGCCCGGCCTGCTGCACCAGGCGCGGGCCGTGGCGGCCTACCGCCAACGAGCGCAGCAGCAGCCCGACGGCGTGGAGGCAACGCCGGCGGCCCATTGGACCGGGCATTCCCCCCAACACATGCCGGCAGAAGAGGCCCCGACGCCCTTCGAATCGGCCGTAGCCGCGGGCATGCACCCGGCCGCCGATCCGACCCGATCCGGCCACCCGGCCGGCCATTCCATCAGCCGCTTGCCGGTCCCCTCCCATGCGGCCGTCGTTCCACGGGACGCGCCGCAGGAACGGTATCCAAGTACCATGTTTCCGCAGGCGGCGCCGGTTGGCCTCCCCGCAGCCACGGAGCCTGCTCCCGGCGCCGTTTCGGAAAGGGGTCCCGGCGTACCGCCCCGCACTGAACCCGATTCCCATAGCCCGAACCCGCCATACGCCCCCGAGCCGACCGCGGAGCCGGCGGAGGAGCGGGAGGCGCCGGTCGGCGGGCAGGCGACTCCCCACGCCGCCGAGAAGCCGGTCGAATGGACCGGCCACGTCGACGCGGCCGTCGGCCTCCTCGAAGACGCATCGGAAAACGGCCCCGAACAAGAGGTTCGGCTGCGGATGCTTTACCTGGCGGCCGAACGATACGACGCCGCCGTGCAGGCCATTCCGGGACTTCCCCCGGGCGAGCAGGAATTCTGGACGACCACATTCCACGGGTTGGGAACCCTCCTGAACACGGCCAAGAACCCCGACGCTCCAAGCCGGACGGCCGAAGCCAAGCAGGTGCTCGCCGACGCCGCGTCGAGGCTGGGCGAGGTGGCGCCCCTGGTCGTTCGCAACCTGGCGTTCTGCACCCGAGTGCACAGCTACGGCTGCTTCGAGAGCTTTTCCTCGTACCAGTTCACCCCGGAGCAACGCGTGCTGCTGTACGCCGAGGTCGACAATTTCACCAGCGAAAGCACCGCCCGCGGATACCACACCTCGCTAAGAAGCAGCTACCAGATCTTCGACGCCCGCGGCCAACGCGTAGCCGACGAAGAACTGGCCTCCACCGAGGAGTTCTGCCAGAACCGGCGCCGCGACTTCTTTATCGTGTACGATTTCCACTTGCCCACGCGCATCTACCCGGGCAAACACACCCTGCGCCTGACCATCGAAGACCTGAAGGGCCAGAAGATCGGCGAGTCGTCGATCGACCTGGAGATCGTCGGCGAATCGGGCTCGCGGTCCCGGTGAAGCCGGCCGGCGGCCTGTCCCCCCAGGCCGTCCCCCCTAAGCGATTGCCTCTGGCGCCGACCTCCAGCATGCTTGCCACCACGCCCGCTTGCCCGTATAATAGGTGCCGTGCACGATGTGGGGCCTGCCCCCGGACCGTTTTTCGATTCCAGAATTGGAGGAGACCATGAAACGCTATTTTCCCTGGTTGGCAATGATCGTCTGGCTGCTGGCGGCCCCTGCCTGGGCCGGCGACTGGCCGCAGTTCCGCTACGACGCGGGCCGGACCGCCGCGTCGCCGCACTCTCTGCCGGCCGAGCTGCAACTGCGTTGGACCCGCACCCTGCCGGCGCCCCAGCCGGCTTTCCCGCACGAAATCCGGCTGGCGTTCGACGCGTCGTACGAGCCGGTGGTGCTCGACGGCATGATGTTTGTCCCCTCGATGGTCACCGACTGCCTGACGGCGCTCGACGCCGAAACGGGCGAACAACGATGGCGGTTCATCACCGAAGGCCCGGTCCGGTTCGCGCCGGTCGCCTGGGAAGGAAAGGTCTATTTCGTCTCCGACGACGGGTACCTGTACTGCCTGGACGCCGGCGACGGTTCGCTGCGATGGCGGTTCCGCGGCCTGCCCGAGGGCCGGCAGGCTCGGCCGGTCATCGGCCACGGCCGGCTGATCTCCCTACACCCTGCCCGCGGCGGGCCGGTATTGGCCGATGGGGTCGTCTACTTCGCCGCCGGGCTGTGGCCCACCGAAGGCGTGTTCGTCCACGCGGTCGACGCGCAGTCGGGCGAGGCGGTCTGGTCGAACACCGACGTTGATCGCATCCCCGAAAGCAACTGGGACCACGGCATCGGCTTCGACTCGGGCTTGACTCCCCAAGGCTACCTGGCGGTCGTCGGCAACCAGTTGGTCGTCCCCTGCGGCACGCAACTGCCGGCGTTCCTCGACCGCCGCGACGGCACGCTGGGACCGTACACGATGGGCTGGGGCGGGCGTATCGGCCTGCCCAAGGGCTGTTGGTTCGTGGCCGGCGTGGACCGTTTCCTCAGCCACGGCGGCGACCTGTACGACATCACCCGCCCGTACGAAGAACGCACCGCCAACCCCGGCTACGGCCGTTGGCTGTATGCCGGCGGTTGGACCCGGCTGGAGGCCGAGCCGGCCAACCAGAAGGAACTCGACGGGTTCCGCCGGCCGGTGCTGACCGCCGAGGTGATGTACGAGCGCGACCGGGACGGCATCCGGGCGCGGGACCTGGAGTCGGTCAAGCTGGAGCGGAGGAGCCGGGCCAAGGTCCCGCCGCACCGGCGCGAGGACACCTACCCCGACACGTTCGTCGGTGTTTTCGAGGAACTTTGGAAGATGCCCTCGGGGCTTGAGGTACACATCAAGGCGGGCGACCGGCTGTATGCCGGCGGTCCCGGTGTGGTCGAGGCGATCGACACGGCGGCCGAGGACGGGCCGAAGGTCGTCTGGCGGGCGGAGATCGAAGGCACGCCCCAGCGCATGCTGGCCGCCGCCGGCAAGCTGTTCGTCGTGACGGCCGAGGGCAGCATCCTGGCGTTCGGCCCGCCGCACGGCCAGGAGGTGGTCCGGCACGAACCGCCGAGCCCGCCATCGCCGGTGGCTGACCAGTGGACGGAAAAGGCTGCCGCGGTGCTGGAGGCCACGGGCGTGCGCGACGGTTTCGCGGTCGTGCTGGGGCTGGAAAGCGGGCGGCTGGTCGAAGAACTGGCCCGGCAGTCGGACCTGCACGTGATCGCCGTCGAGGCCGACGCCGAGAAGGCCGACGCCGTGCGACGCCGGCTACACGCTGCCGGGCTGTACGGCACGCGGGCGGCCGTGCTGGCCGGCGATCCGCTGACCTATCCGTTCCCGCCGTACCTGGCGAGTCTCGTCGTCGCGGAAGCCCCCGACCGCCTGGCGCAGGCCGACGACCGGGCACTGGCCGAGGCGGTCTTCCACGTCCTGCGTCCGTACGGTGGCATGGCGTGCGTCTGGGGGCCGCTGGCGGCGGCCGAGCCCATGGAAACGATCGTGCAGGATGAGGCATTTCCCGGGGCGGCCGTGCGCGAGGTCGGCGATTTCGTGCTGTTTTCCCGAGAGGGGCGGTTGCCGGGCGCGGCCGACTGGTCGCACGCGGAGGCCAACGCAGCCAACACGGGGGCGTCGGAAGACGAGTTCATCCGCTCGCCCACGGCCGTGCTCTGGTACGACGCCTCGCTCCGATGGCACCGGCAGCCGGGGCACCTGGAGGTTCGCGTCGCCGGCGGCCGGCTGATAATCTTGGAGGCGGGGCTGCTGCGGGCAACCGACGTTTACACCGGCCGCACCTTGTGGGAAACCGAGCTGCCGGTCGGCCGGGAGCCGCTCGCTGAACTGGCGGTTCGCCAGGCGGCCCACCGGCAACCCTCACGCCCTCGGAGCCTGTCGCCGGCGACCGAGTTGGTGGTCGTCGAGGACGCCCTGTACGTCAGCGACGGAGCAAGCTGCCTGGTGCTCGACGCGGCCGCCGGCGAACTCACCGGCCGCATCGACCTCCCCGACGACCTGGACGCCCGCTGGACGAACCTCCGCGTCAGCGGCGATTACCTGGTGGGCAGCAGCGGGCGGCACGTGCTGTGCGTGCACCGCCGCACGCGCAAGTTGGTCTGGCGGAGGGAGATGGGCCGGGCCGCGTTGAGCCTGGCCGTCGGCGACGGCAAGCTCTTCTGCGCGGAGGTGGCCAACCGGCGGCGCGGCGAAGACGAAACCCGCGACGGCCGCACGCTGGCGCTGGACCTCGGCACCGGCGAAGTCCTGTGGGAGCGGGCCGGCGGCGCCCGGCTGCGGTACAGCGAGCCGCTCGACCTCGTCGTGGCCCCCGTAGGACTCTACCGCGGCGCCGACGGGGCCACCGTGGCGCGCCCCGCGGAGGCGGGGCCGGCCCGTTGGATCGTCGAAGGCCGCGGGCTGCCCGACGCCGGGCTGCCGGGGGTGGTCGCCGACCGGCGGCTGCTCCTCGGAAGCGAGCAACTCTTGATGGTGGTCGACCTGCCGTCGGGTGAACCCGCGGCCAAACCACTGGAATGGGTCCGCCGCGGCTGCACGGGTACCCGGGCGAGCACCCATCTGCTGACCACCCGCTACCGCAGCAATTCGGCCTGGATCGACCTGGCCACCCGCGAAATTACTCCATTTTTGGGAGTGCGGCCCGGTTGCACGGTGAACAACAACCTGTTCCCGGCCAACGGCGTGCTGAACATGCCGAACCTGACCGGCGGATGCACCTGCAATTTCGCACCGGCCTCCCTGTCGCTCGCACCGGCGGCGGTCATCCGGCGCGGAAGGGCCGAGTAACGCCGGTTGACTTTGCCGATCGGTCGGAACCGGGTGGCCCTGCCCGGGCCGGCAAGCAATCGGGGCCGCGTGTCGACTCCGATGCTCGGACCCAGTTGCGGGACCGGCACGTCCCGCGCACCGCCGGCCGCCGGAGGGCCCCGCATGTTCGGCACCCGTCGAAAAATACGGGTCCCAAACGGGGGCGATAACCCTACACCATCGCCTGCTCCGTCCCCCGGAAAAGCAGTCTGCACCCGGAAAAGCAGTCTGCACCCGGAAACGGAAGAGCCCATTGTCTTGCACCGCCTAACCATTACCCCAGCGTGAACGCCGGCAGCCGCACAATCTCGCCGCCTTTCATGGTCGACTGGTGCGCGCAAATGCCCGTGCAGGTCCAATTGGCCGACTGCGGAGCGTTGGGCCAGGGGTCGCGATCGGCAAGCAAGGCGCGGAGGAACTCGTTGGCCAAGTGCGGGTGCGAACCGCCGTGCCCCGCGCCCTGAATGAACGAAAGGTGCGCGGCGTCCTGGATGGTGCTGGTGAACGGGCGGATTTCCTCGGGCAGCAGGTGGGCGAAGTCGGGCACGGTGACCCGCTCGGGAATGTCCGGTTCCGGCTTCTTCGCCGTGTGAAGGACGTGCTCTTCCCCCTCGACCAGCGCCCACTCGAAGCTCTTCTTCGTGCCGTACACGTCGAACGATTCGCGGTACTGCCGGGCCGTGTCGAACAGGAACCGCCAAACGTGGGCGGCGACGTCCGAGTCCTTGATCTTGATGTGGCACGACTCGACCGCGTACGGGTTGCCCGACTTCTCGGCCAGCCGCTCGTTGATCGTGCCCGAGCCGAAGCACGAAACGTACTCGGCGAACCCGTTGACCAGCCCCAGCACGGGCGAAACCACGTGGGTGGCGTAGTGCATGGGGATCATGCGTTCCCAGTATTCGGGCCAGCCTTCCATATCCTGCGGGTGGGAGGCCGCCATGTACTGCACCTTGCCCAACTCGCCCTTCTCGTACAGCTCCTTGATGAACAGGAACTCGCGGCTGTAGACGACCGTTTCGGCCATCATGTACCGCAGCCCGGTCGCGCGGACCAGGTCGACAATCTGCTCGCACTCCTCGATGGTGGTAGCCATGGGCACGGTACACATGACGTGCTTGCCGGCCTTCAGCGCGGCGATCGACATCCAGGCGTGGTCAGAAATGGGCGAGTTGATGTGGACGTAGTCGACTGCCGGGTCGGCGAGCACGTCGTCGTAATTGGCGTAGCGCCGCTCGACGCCGAACGCATCGCCGATCTTGTTCATTTCCGCCTCGTTGCGCCGGCAGACGGCGTACATGTTGGCGTTCGGGTGCGCCTGGTAAATGGGGATGAACTCGGCGCCGAA
>PWXP01000151.1 GCA_003561895.1 Planctomycetaceae bacterium
GAAGCGCCACAATAACGAAATGAAAGGGGTTCCATATGAGCAGCACGATCGAGGCCCCCCAGGAATGGGTTGAAACGGTGGGTGACTTGCGGTTGCCCCCCAGGGCCGACCGAAAACTGCAGATGCTTATGGACCGCAACAACGAAGGGCTCTTAACCGAAGCCGAACGTGAGGAACTGGAATCCCTTGTGGAGCTGAGTGAGCACCTCGCATTAGTGCGGGCCACAGCCCTGCATTTGCTCGGACGAAAGGTCCCATGACCGTCCCGCGCGCGATTGAACTGGAAGTATCGCGGCGTGCTGAGCAGCGATGCGAGTATTGCTGAATCCAATGAAAGGGCTTCCACGCGCTGAAAGACGCAAGAAGGCAGTTTGCGCAAAAATAGGGGGCGTTTTGCGGCGCGGGACTCGCGCCCGCCGGCCGGCGAAGTAGAATAGAGGAGGGTGCAACCACCAACAAGCGACGGTCGAGAGCCGTATGTCCCGACGAATCAAACGCGTAGCCATGGCCGTGCCCATCGGCGTGCCGCACCTGGAGCGGGCGGTGGGGGGGTTCCTGGAATATGCCGCCGGGCACGGCCGCTGGCGGCTGGCCACCAGCCCGGAATCGCCCATCCTCTCGCTGGCCGGCCTGCGCGGCTGGCCCGGCGACGGTATCCTCGCATTCATCAACACGCCCGCCGACGCGCGAACCGTCGCGCAGCTCGGACTGCCCGCGGTCAACATCTCCGGCGCGCTGGAGCGCAGCCCGGTGCCTCGGGTGCGGGTGGACGACCGCGCGGTCGGCCGCCTGGCCGCCGAGCACCTGCTGGACCGCGGCTTCCGGCAGACGGCCTATTACGGGGTCGAAGGCGTGTGGTACGCGCGGCTGCGCGGCGAAGGGTTTCTGGAGGTGGTCGAGCAGGCCGGGGCGCGGTGCGACGTGTTCCTCGCCCCCTCCACACTCGGCCGGCGCGCGGCGTGGAGCCAGGTGGACCGGCCGCTGCGGGCGTGGCTGAAGTCGCTACCGTTGCCCGCCGGGCTGTTCGCATGCAGCGATTACCGTGCGAAGCTGATCCTCGAAGGCTGCCAGGAGTTGGGCCTGGCCGTGCCCGACGACCTGGCCGTGGTGGGCGTGAACAACGACACCATCGCGTGCGAGTTTTGCGAGCCGCCGCTTTCGAGCGTTTCGCGCAGCTCGGAGCGGGTGGGGCGCGAGGCGGCGGCGCTGCTCGAACGATTGATGGCCGGCAAGCCGGCGCCGGAGGCCGACGTGCTCATCCCGCCGGACGGCCTGATATGCCGCCGGTCGACCGACGCGTTCGCCCTCGGCAACCCCGACGTGGCCGCGGCAGTGCGTTACATGCACGAGCACCTGGCCGAGGCGATTTCCATCGGCCAGTTTGCGCACGAGCAGGCCGTTTCGCGCCGCAAGTTGGAGCACGCGTTCCGGGAAATCCTGGGGCAACCCCCGCACGCCTACCTGACCGGCCTGCGCGTGCGCCGCGCGCGGCAGGTGCTTGTGGAACAGCCGTCGCTTCCGCTGCAAGCGGTGGCGAAGGCGTGCGGCTTTTGCGATGCGAAGCGGTTGCGGGCGGCCTTTCTGGCAGCGTTCGGTGTTTCGCCCAGGGAATACCGCGAACGTGCGGCAGCCTGCCAAGGCGGGCAAGCGCGTGCGGGGGACCGTGAAAAGGCGGGGCGGGGCGTAGCCGAAGAAACACGGACCTCCCCGCGAATTCAAGACACGCGCGAATGTGTGTGAGTCAGTCTTGCCCAGCGATGCGTGCCTGCTAGTTTGCGATCGCGGTGGAAACGGCTCACAGGGGGGGTATGCGGGCGGCAGGAGAGCCGATACATTGGGGGTAATTGGCGTTTCCACCGTTGCTTACCTGTTGGAGGGAACTCGGCCAAGGGCCGGGCGCCGGACCGGGCGATACCGCCCCCGGCTCGGCCTGTTGCCGGAGTCCGATGAATAATGTGCATCATGGCCATCCTGTACAAGACGGCCCGCGATACCCCCGTTTTGCTGGCATCGAACCGCGAGGAACGGTTCGCGCGGCCCTCGCTGTCGCCAAGGATTCAGTCGGGTTCGCCGCGGGTGATCTGCGGAGTCGACCGCGAGGGGGGCGGAACGTGGTTCGGAGTGAACCAGTACGGTACGGTGGCCACGGCCGTTAACCGCCGGAAGACCCTCGTCCCGGCGGCGCCGCGGTCGCGCGGGCTGTTGTGCCGCGAACTGCTGAACTTTCGCCGGGCGAAGGACGCCGCCCGATACGCCGCCGATCAGCTCGCAACCGGCTCGTACGCCGGGGCGAACTACGTGTGCCTCGATGCCGAGTACGGCGCGGTCGTCTACGGCGGCGACCAGATCGCCATCGTCGAACTCGAACCCGGCCTGCACACCCTCAGCGGCAGCAACCTGAACGACCCGAATGATCCGCGGCAGGAGTTCATCCGCCGGTCCATGACCCTGCAACGGCTCGATTCGTCGGTGATGTTTCTGGCGGTGGCAAGCCGCACGTTTGCGCGCAGCCACGAGATTGGCGGCGGGCCGGGCATTGTGCTGACCGGTCCGGAGTACGGCACCGTCTCGTCGTGTCTGCTCTCGCTGCCGCAGCGGCTTCAGCAGGCCATTCTGCAGCATGCCCCAGGCCCCCCTTCGGAGGCCCCCTACGAAGACCTCTCGGCATTGCTGCGGCAAGTACTCTCCACCGAGCGGAGCCGGCAGCGTGCCAAAGAGGAACGCGAGAAGGCGGCCAAGGCCGAGGCCGCGGGGAACTCTACCGACAAAGACGGCTCGGCCGGTGCCGCGAAGAGCGCCGCGAAGGACGACCAGGCTGAGTCGGCCGGCAAGGATGCGAAGGACGGCAAGGATGCGAAGGGCGGCAAGGATGCGAAGGGCGGCAAGGATGCGAAGGGCGGCAAGGATGCGAAGGGCGGCAAAGCCGGCGCGAAGCACGAGAAGAGCGGCACGGCGGGCAATTCGCCCAAGAAGAAGCCCAAGCCCAAGCCCGAGTCCTCGGCACCGAAAGCCGCCGAGAAGTCCGCCGCGGAAGCCAAGAAAAAGCCCCCGAAAGTGCGGAAGAAGAAATGAGCCTCTTCCGTGTCCTAGGTGCAAACTGCATTACTTGAGGACGGCACAGCGGCGTGTGCCTACTACATTGGCGGCGGGTGTGGCCGCATCAAGCGACCTTCCGCACCACGCCCACCACCACGCCCAGCACGCGCGCGTTCTTGACGTAGATGGGTTTCATTCGCTTGTTGGCCGGCTCTAGACGAATGCGGTTGCGTTCCGGATGCCACCGCTTGAGCGTCGCTTCGTTCTCGTCGGTGAGGGCCACGACGATCTGCCCCTTCGAGGCGGTCGGCTGGCGGCGGACGATCACGTAGTCGCCGTCGGCAATCTGGTCGTCGATCATCGAGTCGCCGGACACCTCCAGGGCGAACAGGTCCTGGTCGGTCTCGTCGAACAGCGCGCCGAAGTCGACCCGCTCCCGCTGCTCGACAGCCTCGTGCAGCACGCCCGCCGCAATGAGGCCGGCCAGGGGGAGGCTGCGGTCGTAGGCCGGCTCGGTGGCGAGCTGGATCGCCCGCGACATGTTCGCCTCCCGCCGGATAAGCCCTTTTCGCTCCAGGGCCTTCAGGTGGCACACCACGCCGTTGGGCGAGTTGATGGCGAAGCGGGCTCCGATTTCGCGGACCGTGGGCCCGTAGCCGCGGGCCCGAATGCACTGGCGGATGAAACTGTAGACTTCGCTCTGCCGGGGGGTCAGGTTTTCGAACGGTTCCATGGCACTGCCCACGCTGGTAACGGAAACCGGCACGCACCGCTGCATACCCTATGTACAATCGTACAATATACGACTGTACACAGTCAAGGGGGGTTCCCGCTATCCGGTCCGGTAACCGTTCACGTGGCGGCCCGGGCCGTCACGGCGGTTTCGGGCGGGTGGCGCGGCGGGTCGCTTGCGGTTTTCGCCGGGCCGGCGGCGCCTTGCAGCCGGCCGTCCTCAAGGAAGGCGCCCATGCGGCGGAACTTCCGGT
Organism: Planctomycetaceae bacterium; assembly: GCA_003561895.1. Classification (GTDB taxonomy): domain Bacteria; phylum Planctomycetota; class Planctomycetia; order Pirellulales; family Thermoguttaceae; genus PWXP01. The sequence goes on from PWXP01000151.1 coordinate 4,023, forward strand.
AGCGTTGTTCCAGCAGGTCGGGCACGGGCACGGCCGCCAGCTCGCGCATCGCATTGCGCAGAAACTGCTTCAGCAGGCTGGCCATGCGATGGTGGTTGCGGTGCGCGCCGCCGAGCGGCTCGCGAACGATCTCGTCGATCACCCCGAATCCCATCAGATCGGCGGCGGTCATCTTCAGCGCCTCGGCCGCCTGTTCCTTAAAGGTGTGGCTTTTCCACAAGATGCCGGCGCAGCCCTCCGGGCTGATGACCGAATAGTAGGCGTGTTCGAGCATCGCCACGCGGTCGCCCACGCCTATACCCAGGGCGCCGCCGGAGCCCCCTTCGCCGATGACCACGCAGACGATGGGGGTGGGAAGGCGCGACATTTCGAACATCGACTCGGCGATCACCTGGGCCTGCCCGCGCTCCTCGGCCCCGATGCCGGGATACGCGCCGGGGGTGTCGATGAGGCAGACGACCGGCATTTGGAACTTGGCGGCCATGCGCATCTTGGCCATGGCCTTCCGGTAGCCTTCGGGATGGGCGCAGCCGAAATAGCAGGCATTGCGTTCTTTGAGCGTTTTGCCCTTCTGGTGGCCTACCACCATGACCCGGTGCGTGTCGAGCCTGGCCCAACCGGTTCGTATGGCCCGGTCGTCGCCGAAAAACTTGTCGCCATGCAGTTCGGTGAAATCTTCGAAGACCAATTCGAGGTAATCGGTGGTCATCGGGCGGTCGGGGTGGCGGGCCACCACCACCGTTTCCCAAGGCTTAAGCCGGCTGAAAATGCGCTTCTTCAAGTCGGTCAGCTCGCGCCGCAGACGGAAAACTTCGTTGCGAATCTCGGGGGTCCGGGGGGTCTTGTTGTCGAGCTTTTCGAGCCGGGCCTCCAGCTCATAAATCGGTCGCTCGAATGCAAGGCGATGTTCGTTGGCGGGCATGGTGGGAACGGGCCGTCTGTCGGGGTTAGGAACTCGCCGATTCGGGGGCCGGCGGCCGCGGGGCCACACGCCACATCCGAATCCGGCGGAAATCGGTCAGGAAATCGGTCATCGACTGCGGGCGGTCTTTCGGCCGCTTGGCCATCGAACGCCGGATCAACTGGGCAAACTCAGCCGTCAGGTTCTTGTCGGCGGCCCCCAGCGAGGGGGGCGCGGACTTCAGGTGCTTGTTCAGCAACTCGTTCGCCGTGGTGCCGGTAAAGGGCGGCTTGCCCGAAACCAGCTCGAAAATCGTACACGCGAAACCGTAAATGTCTGCCCGCGGGTCGGCAGCCGCGCAGCGAATCTGTTCGGGCGCCATGTAGCTGCGCGTGCCCTGGAGCTTTGGAGCCCGGGCCAGAGCCCGGGCCAGGACCCCGCCCAGTCCGCGCCGCGCCCGGTGGGCCAAGGCAAAATCGATCAACTTGACCTCCCCCCGATCGCCGACCAGGAAATTGTCCGGCTTCACGTCGCGATGCACGTAGCCGGCCTTGTGCAGCACCTCCAGCCCCATCGCCGCCTGCTCGACAATGCCTTCCAACAGGTGGGCCATCGGCTCGATCCCTTGACGGATTCGGGTCTTCATGTTCGGGGCGGCGAACCACTCCATCACCAGGTAGGGTCGGCCACGGTCGACGTCGTACTTCTCGATGTGGACGACGTTCGGGTGATCCAGGTCTTGCCCGACGGTGTACTCCCAACGGAGGTACCCGATCTGTTCGCGGTCGCGGCGGAACTCTTCCAGCAGCGTCTTCACGCAAACGCGCCGCTGCTTCCGGTCGTCGTAGGCCTGCCATAGCAGGCTCGCAGGTCCGGAGTGGACGACATTTAACAGCCGAAAGGGGCCGAGATAACCTGGGGTTGCCGTGCTCACTGATGACACTCATTGCATGACGGCCGGACGAAGTCCCGCCCGCTGGCCGGACTCTTCCTGGGCTTACCATTGTAGCCGGTCCGTCTTCCTGCCGCAACTTCCCCTTGGGTTCTCCCTCTTTTTGTCAATCGGCAGAATCGGCCGGCTCTCTGTAGCAGTGGTATCGACTTTTCCGTAACCGTAAAATGGACCTGCCCCCTTTGCCGGCCGAAGGGGCCAGTCCCATTTTCGTGACGCATAGGGCGTTCTCCACGAGGAATACCTTCTCCGCCGCGAAAATTGGGCCAGTCCCCCGTGAACGGTTATGACTTTTCGGCCGTGCGAGCGGCGCGGCAGCGGCCCGGCGGAGCGGGTCGATGCCCCTCGTCAGTATGCTGCTAGGAGTCCGATCCCGGCCGCCAAGCTTGCCGTGGAGCCGTTCGCGGATCGCTGTGGAACGAAGGAAGCGGCGAACATCCGTTCACGGCCAAATACGCATTGTCGGTAGCCGGCGACTTGGCCTGATCGCTCGCAAACCCGACCTTCCGCAGTTTCGCCCGCCCGTCGAGCCCCTCTTTTCCGGCCCCATCGTGCTTTCGGTCGGGGGATCGATTACAATGGAAAGTGTAGGGGGCAATAACGTGTGCTTGTCTATGCGAACAGTGGCGGGGGCTAGTCCCGGTCTTTCGAACACGGAACTGAATTAGAAGTTATGGCTACATGTTTCTGCCGCGTCGACCTTTCACCCCAGGCCCGCGATTTTCGACCCGTCGCCATTGAGCCCGGCGTCCCGCTGCTGGACCGCTCGGGTTCAAACGACCGGATCGTTTTCCGCTGGTTGGGGGGGATGGCAGCCGAACCGGTCTGGGAAGGGGAAACCTTCAGTTTTTTCGCGCGCGACGATCACGAGGGTCGCCTTGCGGAGGTCACTGTCCAACCGGCCACTACGGCGGAGCTGCAGGGCCCGCTGAAGGGCGAGTTGGACCGGCTCCGGCAACGCTTGACCGAAGCCAAGCCCGAAACCGGCACCGAGCGCGCCCTGCATACCACCCTTTTGCGGTCGTTTCAAGAACTGGTCGACGCGCCCGACCGGACCGATCTCGATGCCTTCTTTTTCAAGTATCGCGATGGGGCGGGCAACTTGCGATTGGTCTGGTGCTGGGGCTACCGGCGGCTCGACCAGGAACCGGCGCCGGCGGTGGTGTGCACCACGCCGGAGTGCAAGCTTCTTTATGTTCGCCGCGCGGGCAGCCCGAAATGTCCGGCTTGTGCAAGGGGCCTGGTTGTCGCACCGCGAAGGCGCCGGCGCCGGAGGCGCGTTTTGCTGCCGTTGCTGCTGTTGCTGCTGGCGGCTGCGCTGCTGGCCCATTGGTGGACCAACCCACCTGGGCTGGTTGCAACCCCCGGCTTTGTAGAGGGTCCGACCGGCAGCCGCGTCGAGTTGAAGATCCAGCAGAGGGGACTTATTCCCTTCTGGACGACCGATGTTACGCAGCAGGCCGTCGGGGTGGTCCTTGATCCGGCCGTGGCCAAGTACGACCAAATGGGGGCCGCGGCCGACCTGATAGGCCAAGGGGAAACCGTGCTGCGCATCCACCTGGGCGATGCCCGGCCCGCGAACGTCAACCTCGTGGTCGGCCCGCCCCAAGTGCCCCAGCGGCTGCGCATCGAACCGGCCGAGGTGGAACTGGGCGTCGGCACCACCGCCCGGCTCCGAGTGTTCGGGCAGATGGAGGACGGTTCCGAGGTGGAATTGACCCGCGCCGCGGAGTGGCCGCCGCAGTTGCCCGACGATAACGTGGTGTTCTCCTGGTACGGGTTCCTCGAAGGAGTGGGCGAGGGCGCCTCGCAGGTGACCGCCCGGTACCGCGCCACGCCCGACGACGAACCCATCGAGGCCGTGTGCGAGGTGCGCGTCCGGTCGCTCGACTTCACGGCCCTGGAGGCGGAGGTTGCGCCGGCGCCGGTGGGTCTTGCGCGGGCAAGCCGCCTGCGGATCGACGGCGTGACGGAGACGGGCGAAAGGTACTCGGTGCTGGGCTCCTCGCGGCTAAGGACGGAAATCACGCCGTCCTACCTCGCGTCGGTCGACCGAGCCAGGCTGCGCGGCGAAACGGTCGGCCGCGGCGAGCTGGCCGCCAGCTTCGACGCGCTCACCGCCGGCGCGCCGCTGGAGGTGGCGGAAGGGCCCGGCGTTGAAGAACTGACCGTCACGCCCGAAAAGCTGGAGATGGTCGTGGGCCAAATCGCCGATCTC
>PWXP01000330.1 GCA_003561895.1 Planctomycetaceae bacterium
GGCTTCGAGGGCTTCGAGGGCCTTCTCGCCCCGGGCGGCGTCGACCACCACGTTCAGCCGAACTTCGCTGGTGCTGATCATCTCGACGTTGATCCCCGCCCGGGCCAGGCACTGGAACACGCGGTGGGCCACGCGGGTCTGGCTGCGCATGCCAATGCCGAACACCGACAGCTTCGCCACCTCGGGCGCCGAGCTGGGCGGCGGGCAGCCCAACTCCTTCGACAGGTCGGTGGTCACCTTTGTCGATCAAATACCCGGCCCACCAGGGGCAAACGTGTCGGCGCGGTAGTTGACCGGCGGGAGCTGCTTCAAATTCAAAGCGCCCTCAGAATTGCAGGTGATGTTCCACGAGGAATCGCTGGTCATGTGCGAGCGCAAAATCGTGCCGCAGCAGGTTCAGTCGGGTCTTCCAGTCGTGGCCGCGGTGGTACAGGTTCCAGCCCACTCCCCACTCCCGTTCCCGCGTACCCGTGGCCATGTGGCCGTCGCTGTTGCTGGTGGCCACGTTGCGGCCGGCCCCGTCGAAGAACCCGATGCCGTACACCAGTTTGTCGTCGCCCAGCCGGCCGTGGGTCATCACGCCCACGTCGCGGCCCTGGAACCAGCCGAACGTCTCGCTGGGCACGCCGCGGTCGGCGAAGTGCTGGCGTCGCGGACTGACGTAGCGATGCCACTGGAACGGCGCGGTGAACTGGCCGAAGCGCACCTGAAAGCCCGGGGTGAAGGCGTAGTTGATACACCCGTCGCGCAGGTCGCTCGTGCGGGCATGTTCCGACAGGACGCGGAACGTCAGGTCCGGTGTGAACACGTGCCCGCGCACGTCCAGCCGCACGCGGCGCATGAAGAAGCTGCTGGTTGCCTCCGGATCGCGGTCGGAGCGGTTCTGGTACTCGTAGCGCGGCTGGATCCAGCCACCGATGTGCAGCCGGTAGTTTTCGTCGGCAGAGGCCAAGTAGAAGCCGCGGTCCCAACCTGCCATCAACGGCCCCACTTCGGGGGCCGGATCGGCCGGCGCCGGATCGTACTGGTGGAGTTCGTAGATCTGCCGGCGGAGCTGCTTGACTTCGGCCTGCAGCTTTGCCAACTCCGGATCGGTATATCCGAAGGCGGCCGGGGCAATGCAAGTCACCAATGCCGCCCCGAGGGCCCAGGCGGGCCAGGGCATTTCGACTGGAGGTTTCAACGGGGGCTACTTCCTGTATCCTAACGGGGGCTACTTCCTGTATCCTTGATGCGGCCAGCCGATTCATGGCCGGAGCGTGCCGCTTGGCGCCGGCCGTAAAGGCCATCGCGGCCACGGCTGCGACGCCGGTCATCCACCGCGCCGCGTTGATCGCCGAGGGGTGCGGTAGGAACTACGCTTGGTGTCCGGCCACCGGTGGTAGAGGACCTGCCGGCAGTCGGACCGACTGATCGGATTGCGGCCGTGCGCCCGCCCGTGCCGAACGGCGGCAAACCACCCGGTGCAATCGGACGATTCAGCCCCTTCAGTATGCATCGCACAACTACGCCAGGCTGCTTGAGTATTTCCGCCCCGCGCGTGGGTAGTTTGTCGGCGAAGCGTTATGGAACGGTGACACGCTGGGACTCACAGGCAGCCGGCGCCGGCTGGCCGACAAAAAGGTCCGTGGAGTACCACTGGTCGTGCACAACAATGTACCCATAAGAGGCACCTTTTACTCCAAGGCGCGGCTTTGCTCGGCGCTGACCCAGCCAATCCAGCGGCTCGACCCTGGGGCCGTAGTAGGGTACGGAGTGTAAAATGAAGTGAAGGCCGAGCATTCGGGAGACAACCGTATGAAAGCATTGACCATTGGAGCCGTGGCCCGACGGGCGGGAGTCGGCGTGGAGACCTTCCGCTTCTACGAGCGCGAGGGCCTGATCCCCCAGCCGCCCCGCCGACCTTCCGGTTCCCGGCAATACGACGCCGAAGCGGTCCGCCGCATCCGCTTCATCCGTCACGCCAAGCAACTCGGCTTCTCGCTGCGGCAGATCCGGGAACTGCTGACCCTGCGGGCCCACCCTCAGACCTCCTGCGCGGAGGGGAAAGAGCGGGCCGAGGCGAAAATCGCCGAGGTGGAACAGAAAATTTGCGACCTGCAAGCCATCCAACAGGCGCTCGTCGAACTGTCGGCTTCCTGCGCCGGACGCGGCCCGGATCAGTGCCAGCCCAATCCTGGAGGCCCTGGAGGACAACACGACCAGACAATGGGAACCGACTTGATGACCCATCGGCCCACAGCTTACCCGTAGGATGGACATTCGTGTCCGTTGGGGGCGACGACGGACAGGAATGTCCATCCTACCGGGCAGGTATGAAAACACACGCTTCGGCCGCGGAAAGCGGCCGGTGCGCGGGTGGTGCTTCTGCGGCACGTGCTCCCGGCCGAGAAGCGCCCATGACCTTCATCCTTGGGAGCGAGCGAGGTTTTCCCCTTGTGGCCTACGCCTATTGCACGCCGCCATTTGGGCACAACATGTAGAGTACGCCCGGTAGGTCGGGTACAATATGTAGGGGTGTGCAACGCGCGTAGGCCACAAGGCAATTTCGGGTTGCCGAACATCACGAAAACCAATAGCTCAACGAGCACTTCAACCAACCGAGACGTTAGGCCGAAACACCCGTGTGGAAATCCAGGCTAGGTGCACACTGCTTTTCCCAGGGACGGCACAGCGGCGTGTGCCTACTACATTGGCGAGGCCTGCACCTAGAGACGGAAGAGCCATATTACGGCACAAGCAGCACGCCATAGCACAACCCGTTTCCCCTTGGAGGACCTATGCAGAATAACAATACGGAAATTTCGGACGGCAGCGTTTCCGCAGAGGGGCGCCGGCTGATCGAGGGGTTCATGAACGACATCATCGCCCGCAACCCCGGCGAACTGGAGTTTCACCAGGCGGTGCGCGAGGTGGCCGAGTCGGTCGTGCCCATTGTGGAAGCCACCCCCGCGTATCGCGAAGCGCGGATCCTCGACCGGCTGGTCGAGCCCGAGCGGGTTATCATGTTCCGCGTGCCTTGGGTCGACGACCGCGGGGGGGTGCAGATCAACCGGGGCTACCGGATTGAGATGAACAGCGCCATTGGTCCGTACAAGGGAGGCGTTCGATTCCACCCCACAGTGACCCTCGGCGTGCTGAAGTTCCTGGCCTTCGAGCAGGTGTTCAAGAACAGCCTGACCACGCTGGCCCTGGGCGGCGGCAAAGGCGGCTCCGACTTCGACCCGAAGGGCAAGAGCGACCAGGAGGTCATGCGGTTCTGCCAGTCGTTCATGAACGAACTGTACCGCCATATCGGTCCCGATACCGACGTGCCCGCCGGCGACATCGGCGTGGGAGCGCGGGAAATCGGCTACCTTTTCGGCCAGTACAAACGCATCTCGAACCGCTTCTGCGGCGTGCTGACCGGCAAGGGGATGGCCTACGGCGGATCGCTCATCCGGCCCGAGGCTACCGGCTACGGCGCTGTCTACTTCGCCCAGGAAATGCTCGCCACCCGCGATGACTCGCTCGAAGGCAAGATGGCCACCGTGTCGGGCTCCGGCAACGTGGCGCAGTACACGGTCGAAAAGCTCCTGGAGTTCGGCGCCAAGCCGGTTACGCTTTCCGACTCGGCCGGGACCGTGGTCGATCCCGAGGGCATCGACGCCGAGAAGCTGGCCTGGGTCATGGAACTGAAGAATATCCGCCGGGGCCGGATCAGCGAGTATGCCGACCGGTTCCGGGGCGCCACCTATTACGCCAACCAGCGTCCGTGGAACGTCGGCTGCGACCTGGCCTTCCCCAGCGCCACCCAAAATGAGATCGACGCCGCCGACGCCCGCGCCCTGGTCGAGGGCGGGTGCATGTGCGTTTCCGAAGGGGCGAACATGCCCACCAGCCCGGAAGCCGCCGACGTGTTCCTCGGCGCGAAGATCCTGTACGGGCCGGGCAAGGCGGCCAACGCCGGCGGCGTGGCCGTTTCGGGCCTGGAAATGACCCAGAACTACGGCGTCATGCGCTGGCCGCGCGAGGAGGTCGATCTCCGCTTGCGGCAGATCATGAAGTCCATTCACACCAACTGCGAGCGGTACGGCCGCACCGGCGACTTCGTCAACTACGTGCGTGGCGCCAACGTCGCCGGCTTCGTCAAAGTGGCCGACGCCATGCTCCAGCAGGGCATTGTCTGATCGAAGGACCCGTCAATCGGGTGGGCGACGCCCCTTCGCGCGCCCACCGCCTTTCTTCCCGGCCGGGGAAACGGGGAAGGGTGCGCGGCGGCTTGGTGGTAGCTGGCCAGTCATGCGGCCGGCCGGGGCAAGCCCGGCGGGGAAGAAGGAGGGCGCGGGGGAGGTGGTGAGTGAGATAAGCATATATGCAGTGGACAGGGGCGGGATTGAACCGCCGACACCTGGATTTTCAGTCCAGTGCTCTACCAACTGAGCTACCTGTCCGGTGCCTCGTAACCGTTCGCGGCCCGGCCGGGGTAATGTGCCATTACCCAGCCGAAGGGTGCCGTCGCATTTTCGCGGCGAAGTAGCGTTATCCATGACGGATACATTCGGTTCTTCCGTTTCTACATGCAGCCTGCGGCAATTCCGGCGTAGGGTGGGTGGTTGCGGCTGTCTCAGCAACCGGGTTCACCCACGCGCTTCTGCACCTAGAAACGGAAGAGCCATAGGTTCTGCGCCGCGAAAATTGGGACAGTCCCCCCCGTAAATCGGTTAAGGCGGCTCGCTTGGGAGACCATTTCATATTAGTATAGGATGCTGGCGAACCGTGTCAACACCCCCAGCCTTCGGAAAGGTATTTCGCTGCTGCGAACCGCCCTGGTTCCCCCGGCACTTGGCGCCCTGCTCGGCGGCCCGGCGACGGCCGAAGAGCAACCGCTCGACCCCGCGTTGCCGGCCCCGTAGGCTGCGGCCGACGAGCCGGCCGACTCCGACACCTCCTTCGACGAACTCCTGGCCGACTGGCGGGACCTGCTCGCCCGGCTGCCCGGCCTGCGGCAGGAACTCGCCACGGCCGATGACGAGCGGAAGGCGGCCATCCGCGAGGAATTCGCCGCGGCGGTCGAACAGGGCGAACAGCTCGAGCCTCAGCTTATCCGGGCAGCCACCGCCGCCACTTCCGCGGCACGCTGAGCATGGCGCACGCGGGCCGCGACACGGGCGGCTCGCAGTTCTTCCTGACCTTCCTGCCCACCTCGCACCTCGACGGCCGCCACACGGCGTTCGGCCGGGTCATCGGCGGCATGGAGGTGCTGGCCCGGCTCCAGCGCCGCGATCCCACGGCGGCCGATCCGCCCGAGCCCGACCGCATCGTCGAGGCCAAGGTGCTGCGCAAGCGGGACCACGAGTACGCGCCGACCAAGGTCCGGTAGCGGCCCACCTGCGAGTGCCCCCCCCCGCGTACCCCTTGCCGGAGATCACAATCGTGCTAGAATAACCTTGCCGCGAAAACGCCCCCACCGCCGGCCGGCCCGGCAACGGTTACCACGGACGGAACGAAACCCATCGAGTTGGATCGGGCCGACGCTGAACCGGAGTGGCGGCGTGTCAGGCATATATTCGAAAACCGTGTGATTATCCACTGTCCAATCGTGAAAAGGAAGAACGGTTATGAAAGACAACGATCGTAAACCCACAACGAACGATGCGGGCAACCCCGTGTCGAGTGACGAGTTTTCCCTCACCGTAGGGCCCGACGGCCCGGTTCTGCTGCACGACCACTACCTCGTCGAGCAGATGGCCAACTTCAACCGGGAGATGATCCCCGACCGCCAGCCCCACGCGAAGGGGTCGGGGTGTTTCGGGCATTTCGAGGTCACCCAAAACGTCAGCGCGTACACCAAGGCGGCCGTGTTCCAGCCGGGCACGAAGACCGAGGTGTTGGCCCGGTTCTCAACGGTGGCGGGCGAAAGCGGCAGCCCCGACACCTGGCGGGACGTACGCGGCTTCGCGCTGAAGTTCTACACCACCGCGGGCAACTACGACATGGTGGGGAACAACACGCCGGTGTTCTTCGTCCGCGATCCGATGAAGTTCCAGCACTTCATCCATTCCCAAAAACGCCGCGCCGACAGCGGCCTGCGCGACCACGACATGCAGTGGGACTTCTGGACCCTCTCGCCCGAATCGGCCCATCAAGTTACGATCCTGATGAGCGACCGCGGCGTGCCCAGGAGCTATCGGCACATGAACGGCTACACGAGCCACACGTTCATGTGGGTCAATGCCCAAGGCGAGCGCTACTGGGTCAAGTACCACTTCAAGACCGACCAAGGCATCGAGTGTCTTACCGAGGAGGAGGCCGACCGGATTGCGGGCGAGGATGCCGACTACCACCGCCGCGACCTGTTCGATTCCATCGCGCGGGGAGATTACCCCAGTTGGACGCTGAAGGTGCAGATCATGCCGTTCGAGGAGGCGGAGGGCTACCGGTTCAATCCGTTCGATCTGACCAAGGTCTGGCCCCACGCCGATTACCCCCTGCACGAAGTGGGCCGGCTCACGCTGAACCGCAACCCGAGCGATTTTCACACCGAGATCGATCAGGCGGCTTTCGAGCCGAACAACCTCGTTCCCGGCATCGGCCCCAGCCCGGACAAAATGCTGCTCGCCCGCCTCATCGCCTACGCCGACGCCCACCGGGCGCGCCTGGGTGTGAACTACAAGCAGATTCCGGTCAACCGGCCGAAGTGTCCGGTGCACAGCTACAGCAAGGGCGGTGCGATGCGGGTGGAGAACGTCTCCGATCCGGTCTATGCGCCCAACTCGAAGGGCGGCCCCGCGGCCGATCCCCAGCGGTATCCGGAGGACGCTATCTGGAGTGCCGGCGGCGAGTTCATCCGCACTGCCTACACAAAGCGCCAGGACGACGACGACTTCGGCCAGCCCGGCGCCTTGGTGCGCCAAGTGATGGACGACGCCCAACGCGACCGGCTGGTGGCCAACGTGGTGGGGCACTTGAAGAACGGTGTCTCCGAACCGGTCCTCGAGCGCGCGTTCGAATATTGGCGCAACATCGACCAGGAGATCGGCGACCGCATCGCCAAGGGCGTCCAAGGGGGCGTTACGCGATAAAAGCCTGCCCGTTCGAAGGGCTTCCAACCGTTAACGCGACTGGAACTCGCGCCTACACTGAAGGTGGCGCTGTGTTGGGGCGTTGGCTCACTGTGGATCGTAGGGTCCGCCTTGCGGCCAGCTATTCCTTGCCTGTTCGTCCTTCGGTGATAACTTCGAGCGATGCGATACCTTCGAAATCCGCCGGGTTATGCGTCACCAACGGCACGGCGTGACGGGCGGCGCAAGTGGCAATCCATGCATCATTCGCCGCAATCGGTTTCCCGCTTCGCTTACGTTCGGCCGTCAGTCGCCCGTAATAGCGTGCGATTTCATTGTCATAGGGAACGACGATGAAACTGCGCAAAGCCGTTTCTAGTTCCCTCGATTTTTTCTCGCCCCAATTCTTGTACTCCGCTCCGAAGTACATTTCCCCCACCGTGACAAAGGCAATGGCCGGGACCCGGCCCTGCACATGGGGCGCATACGCTTCGGCCAGGGAACCGCCCTTCATCAGATACGACACGATGTTTGTGTCGAGGATGACGGTGCCATTGCTCATGAAAATCGGCCCGCTCCAAGATCCGAACGTCGCAATTGCTCGATAACCTCCTCAAAACCGTCATCGACCTCCCCCGGCCACGTACCAAAGAGTGTTGTCACGTCCGTCGCCGGCTGAACGTCTTGCGCCTTCGCGAGTTCGTCCAGTGTCGGTGACTCCCAGAAATCGCGCGCAGTCGGCGCGCCGGGCGGAAGCCAATCGGCGGCTTCGCCCTTGGGATCGTTGAGGCGCTGAATATGGTGGATCTTGATGCTGGCGATCTTGCCCGTCCTGGGGTCTTGCTTCGCCTCTCCCACGATGCGGACATAATGAAGGATGTCCACCCGCACCTCGTCCTTCTGCGCCTCATCGAAGAGGCACAGCACCGGCTCCCC